>JAGWKJ010000350.1 GCA_028865375.1 Hyphomicrobiales bacterium
CGCCTTCGCCGACACGCCGCTGGTCGAGGCGGCGACCTACGCCCGGTTGCGCGCCGCGCTCGGGCCGGCGGCGGCGGTCGCCGCGCTCGCCTTCCGCTCCGGGGACCCGACCGGCTATGGCCGGATGGTCGTGCGCGAGGGGGCCTTGGTGGCGATCCGCGAGCACAAGGACGCGACGCCCGACGAGCTTCGCATCGATCTGTGCAACGCCGGCCTGATGGCGCTCGACGGCACCTACGCGCTGGGCCTGCTGGACGCGATCGGGCCCCACAACGCGCAAAAGGAATATTACCTGACCGACGCCGTGGAGGCGGCCCGCGCGCGCAAGCTCGGCGCCGCCGTCGTGGAGGCCGGCGAGGCCGAGGTGATGGGCGTGAACGACCGGGTCCAGCTTGCCGCCGCCGAGGGCCTGCGCCAGCGCCGGCTGCGCGAAGCCGCGATGCGCGCGGGCGCGACGCTGGTCGATCCGGCGAGCGTGACGCTCTGCCACGACACGGCGCTGGCTGCCGACGTGACGATCGAGCCCCATTGCGTGTTCGCGCGAGGCGTGAGCGTGGGACCCGGCGCGACGATCCGCGCCTTCAGCCATCTCGAAGGCGCTCAGGTGGGGCCCGGCGCGACGGTCGGCCCGTTCGCGCGGTTGCGGCCCGGCGCGATGATCGGGGCGGGCGCCCATGTCGGCAATTTCGTCGAGATCAAGCAGGCCGACATCGGCGAAGGCGCGAAGGTCAATCACCTGTCCTACGTCGGCGACGCCAGCGTCGGCGCGCGCGCCAACGTCGGGGCCGGCGCCATCACCTGCAATTACGACGGTTTCGACAAGTTCCGCACCACCATCGGGGCCGGCGCCTTCGTCGGCTCGAATTCGTCGCTGGTGGCGCCGGTGACGGTGGGCGAGGGCGCCTATGTGGGCTCTGGCTCCGTCGTCACCGGCGACGTCGCCGCCGACGCGCTGGCGATCGCGCGCGGCCGCCAGGTCGAGAAGCCCGGCTGGGCCAAGGCGTTCCGCGAGCGCAAGGCGGCGGCGAAGGCGGCCAAGGCGAAATGAGCGACCCTCGCGCGGACGAGGTAAGGGCGTTTCGGAAACCTTAACGTTACAGGATGTCACGGGTTTTGTGTTGCCCGCGACGGCGCGCGCGGCGAAAGCCGGCGGAACGGGGAGATTCGGACATGTGCGGCATCGTCGGCATCCTGGGACGCGAGCCGGTCGCCGGGCGCATCGTCGACGCGCTGAAGCGGCTTGAATATCGCGGCTACGATTCGGCGGGCGTCGCCACGCTCGACGACGGGCGACTGTCGCGCCGGCGCGCCGAGGGCAAGCTGCGCAACCTCGAGACGCGGCTGTCGAAGGAGCCGCTGTCGGGCGTGGTGGGCATCGGCCACACGCGCTGGGCGACCCACGGCAAGCCCACCGAGACCAACGCGCATCCCCATTCGACGCGCCGGCTGGCTTTGGTCCACAACGGCATCTTCGAGAACTTCCGCGAGCTGCGCGACGAGCTCGCCGCCGCCGGGCACGCGTTCGAGACCGAGACCGACACCGAGGTGGCGGCCCATCTGGTGACCGGCCATCTCGACGCCGGCATGGCGCCGCGCGCCGCGGTCGCCGCGGCGGCCAAGCGCCTGCGCGGCGCCTATGCGCTGGTGTTCCTGTTCGCTGGCGCGCAGGAGACGCTGATCGGCGTCTGCCACGGCGCGCCCCTGGCCGTCGGCTACGGCGCCGACGAGCTCTATCTCGGCTCCGACGCGCTGGCGCTCGCCCCATTCACCGACGACATCGCCTATCTGCGCGACGGCGACGTCGCCGAGCTGACGCGCTCGGGCGTCGCCATGACGGACTTCGACGGGCGGCCGCTGTCGCGGCGGCGCGAACGCAGCGCGGCGAGCGCGCTGCTGGTCGACCGCGGCAACCACCGCCATTTCATGGCCAAGGAGATCCACGAGCAGCCCGAGGTCGTGGGCCGCACGATCGCGCACTACGTCGACATGTCGGCGGGCCTGACGAAAATGCCGTTCGCCTGGCCGGTGGCGCCGGCGAACCTGAAGCGCGTGCTGATCGTGGCCTGCGGCACCGCGCATTACGCGGGCCTCGCCGGCAAGATCTGGATCGAACGCTTCGCGCGCCTGCCGGTGGAGATCGACGTCGCCTCCGAGTTCCGCTACCGCGACGCGCCGATGGGCGAGGGCGACCTCGTGATCGTGGTCTCGCAATCGGGCGAGACCGCCGACACGCTGGCCTCGCTCCGCCACGCGCGTTCCAAGGGCGCCAAGGCGCTGGGGATCGTCAACGTGCCGACCTCGACCATCGCGCGCGAGTGCGACGCGCTCGCCCCGACGCTGGCGGGCCCCGAGATCGGCGTGGCCTCGACAAAGGCTTTCACCTGCCAGCTCGCCGCGCTGGCCTCGATCGCCATCGCGCTCGGCCGCGC
>JAGWKJ010000351.1 GCA_028865375.1 Hyphomicrobiales bacterium
CCGAGCCCACGGTCGAGGACGCGGTCTCGATCCTGCGCGGCCTGAAGGAGAAATACGAGCTCCACCACGGCGTGCGCATCACCGATTCGGCGATCGTCGCGGCGGCCACGCTGTCGAACCGCTACATCGCGGACCGCTTCCTGCCCGACAAGGCGATCGACCTCGTCGACGAGGCGGCCTCGCGGCTGCGGATGCAGGTCGACAGCAAGCCCGAGGAGCTCGACGAAGCCGATCGCCGGCTGGTGCAGCTGCGCATCGAGCGCGAGGCCTTGAAGAAGGAGGCGGACGCCGCCTCGCGCGACCGCCTGTCGAAGATCGAGGCGGAGATCGGCGGCCTGACCGAGAAGGCCGACGCGCTCACCGCCCGCTGGCGCGCCGAGAAGGACAAGCTCGGCGCCGCGCAGAAGCTCAAGGAGCGGCTCGAGGCCGCGCGCAACGACCTCGCGCAGGCGCAGCGCAAGGGCGATTACGCGCAGGCGGGCCGTCTCACCTACGAGACGATCCCCGACATCGAACGCCGGCTCGCCGAGACCGAGGCGAAGGCGGGCGAGCGGCTTGTCGAGGAGGCGGTGACCGAGAACCACGTCGCCCAGGTGGTGTCGCGCTGGACCGGCGTGCCGGTCGACCGGATGCTCGAAGGCGAACGCGCCAAGCTCCTCAAGATGGAGGAGGCGCTGGGCAAGCGGGTGGTGGGCCAGCGCGAGGCGGTGCACGCAGTCGCCACCGCGGTGCGCCGCGCCCGCGCGGGATTGCAAGACCCCAACCGGCCGATCGGCTCGTTCATGTTCCTCGGGCCGACCGGCGTCGGCAAGACCGAGCTCACGAAGGCGCTCGCCGAGTTCCTGTTCGACGACGACGCGGCGATGGTGCGCATCGACATGTCCGAATACATGGAGAAGCACTCGGTCGCCCGCCTGATCGGCGCGCCTCCGGGCTACGTCGGCTACGAGGAGGGCGGCGCCCTGACCGAGGCCGTGCGGCGGCGGCCCTACCAAGTCGTGCTGTTCGACGAGATCGAGAAGGCGCATCCCGACGTCTTCAACGTGCTGCTGCAAGTGCTCGACGACGGCCGCCTCACCGACGGCCAGGGCCGCACGGTGGACTTCCGGAACGTGCTGATCGCGATGACGTCGAACCTCGGCTCGGAGTTCCTCGTCAACCAGAAGGAGGGCGAGGACACGGCCGCGGTCGAATCCGAGGTGATGGGCGTGGTGCGCGCGCATTTCCGGCCCGAGTTCCTGAACCGCGTCGACGAGATCGTGCTGTTTCACCGCCTGCGGCGCGAGGACATGGGCGCCATCGTCGACATCCAGGTGGCGCGGCTCGGCAAGCTGCTGGCCGAGCGCAAGATCGCGCTCGCGCTCGACGCCAAGGCCCGCGCCTGGCTCGCGCACGAGGGTTACGACCCCGCCTATGGCGCGCGCCCGCTCAAGCGCGCGATCCAGCGCCACTTGCAGGATCCGTTGGCCGAGATGCTGCTCGCCGGCAAGGTCGCCGACGGCGCGACGGTGCCCATCGGCGCGCAGGACGACCGGCTCGTCATCGCCGGCGAACCGGAAGGCGGCCGCGCCGACAAGCCCGCCCGCAAGCCGCCGGCCGGCACGGTCGTGCATTTCCCCAAGGGCGCGTGAGCGCCCGATGGCGACGCGCCCCGCCCCGCATGACCTGCTGATCGCCGGCGCGGGGCCCGTCGGGCTCGCGATCGCGGCGCTCGCCGCGCGCGACGCCGGCGCGAGCGTCGTCGTCTGCGATCCCGCGCCTTCGTCCAAGCCGGACGCCTTGCGCGTCTCGACCTTGGCGCCGGATTCGGTGGCGCTGGTGGCCGATCTCGGCGCGTGGGACGCGTTGGCGCCCCACGCCGCCCCGGTCGCGGCGATGTCGATCACCGATTCGACGCTCGACGAACCCGTGCGCCGCGAGTTCCTGCGGTTCGACGGCGAAGACGGCGCGCCGCTCGCCCATGTCGTCGAGAACGCCCGCGTCGCCGCCGCGTTGCGCGAACGCTGCTCGGCGCTGGGCGTGGCGTTCCGCCGGGGCGCGGTGACCGCGATGTCGGCCGGCCCCGCCGCCGCCGACGTCACGCTGTCCGACGGAACCGCCGCGCGCGCGCGTCTCGTCGTCGCCGCCGACGGCGCCGATTCAGCGTTGCGCACCGGCGCGGGGCTGAAGGCGCTGGCGCGCGACTACGCCCAGGTCGGAATCGTCGCCACGCTGACGCACGAGTTTCCGCACGACGGCACGGCCGTGCAGCATTTCCTGCCCGGCGGGCCGTTCGCGCTGCTGCCGCTGACGGAAAATCGCAGTTCGATCGTGTGGACGGAGGACGCGGCCGTCGCGCGCGGGCTTATGCGCGGCGATCAGGCGCGGGTCGTCGAGGCGATCCGCCTGCGGGCGGGCACGCACCTGGGCGTGATCGAGG
>JAGWKJ010000352.1 GCA_028865375.1 Hyphomicrobiales bacterium
CATCTGGTCGGCGCGCGCGGCCGAGACGATCACGTCGCCATGCCCGCCGACCAGCGATTCGGCGCCGGAGGCCGCCATGGCCTGCGCCCAAGATTGGCCCGGCGCGCGGCACGAAATCGAGGGATCGAACGTCTTCTGGTAGCGCGCAGCGCCGGGAAGCGAGGTGTAGGGCTTGCCCGCCAGCGACACGGAATTGGTGATGTCGCCGCTCAGCGAATAGGTGAAGACCTCGGTCTGCGCGTTGGGGCAGAGCGCATGGCACAACGCCGTCAAACGTCCGTTGCCCCCCGTATAGCTGACCGGGAAGAAGGCGCCGTCCTCCACCCGAACGCAGACAGCCTTGGAACCCGGCCCATAGGTGGCGCCCGTCGCCGGGCCGGCCGGCAACGGCGTGTCGGCCGTCGCCTTGCCGCGGCAGAACAGGTCGTAGCGCGCCATGCGGTCATTGAGCGCGGCGGTAGAACCGCCGTTGGCGGCCGAACGCAATTGGCCGAGGTTGGCTTGCATCTGGCCGATCTTGGCCTTGATGCCGTCGCACTGGGCGGGCGGATTCGACCCGAAGAACAGGAACTTGCGGTTGTCGCAGCCGATCGACTGCGCATAGGCCTGCGTCTGCGCGATCTGCTGGGCCTGTTTCTGCGCGGCTGCGAGGTAGCGCTGGCCCGTGCCCCCGGCGCTCAACGAAGCGATTTCCGCCTTCAGCGACGGGCAATCGACCTGTTGCGCGCGGGCGGCGACCGGCGCGCCGAATGCGACCGCCAGCAATAGAGGCGCGATGCGCCGCGCGAAAACCCGCCTGAGCAAGCGATGACACCCCGTGGAGGCCGGCTTATGCCAGAACCAATCGGGCGGCTTCAAGGCGCAGGCGATTTCGCCCGATTCAATGGATGCGAGTCAGCGGATGCAGGCGACTTCGACTTCCGAATCGACGTCGGCGGCGGCGCCGAATCGTTCCGCCGCGCCGTCGCCGTCAGCCGCGCATAGCGCGTCGGCCACCGACTTGCCGCAGCTGCGGCCGCCCAGCAGGCATTCGTCGACGCCATAGCCGGAGGAGACCTGGACGCGAATGGTGTGGCGGCCTGCGGCCGAAGCCGGCGCACACGCGAACAGGGCGGCGGCAAAGGCCGTCGCGACGCCGAAATACACCTTCATCGAAACTGCGCCCCCGCAATCCTGCATGCCGACCCTGCCGCAACGCGGAAGGCCGAACCATCAAATTCGACCGGATCGGTAAACGTCCGTTTAACCGAAATCGCGGCCCCGTCCAGCGGCAAACGCTTGAGCCCACGCCCCGGCGCCCCTAAACCGGCCCTCGACATGACGAAACTGCGCCTCCACAACACGCTGACGCGCCGCAAGGACGGGTTCACGCCCATCGACCCCGCAAACGTGCGCATGTACGTCTGCGGGCCGACGGTCTACGACCGAGCGCACGTGGGCAACGCGCGCCCCGTCATCGTGTTCGACGTCCTGTTCCGCCTGCTGCGCCATCTCTTCGGCGACGCGCACGTGACCTACGTCCGCAACGTCACCGACGTCGACGACAAGATCAACGCGCGGGCGGCCGAGCGCGGCATCCCGATCCGCGAGCTGACCGAGACGACGGCGGAAGCGTTTCGGCGCGATTGCGCCGCGCTCGGCTGCCTGCCGCCGACGCGCGAACCGCGGGCCACCGACCACATCGCCGAAATGATCGCATTGATCGAGCGTCTGGTCGCCCGTGGCCATGCCTATGCCGCCGACGGCCACGTGCTGTTCGACGTGCCCTCGATGAAGGATTACGGCGCGCTGTCGCGCCGGCCGCTCGACGAGATGGTCGCCGGCGCGCGCGTCGAGGTCGCGCCCTACAAGCGCGGCGACATGGACTTCGTGCTCTGGAAGCCCTCCAAGCCGGGCGAGCCGTCTTGGCCTTCGCCCTGGGGCGCCGGTCGGCCGGGCTGGCACGTCGAATGCAGCGCGATGTCGTGGAAATGGCTCGGCGAGACGTTCGACATCCACGGCGGGGGCATCGACCTGGTCTTCCCGCACCACGAAAACGAGATCGCGCAGACGCGCTGCGCGTTCGGCCATTCCAGGATGGCCAATGTCTTCATGCACAACGGCTTCCTGCAGGTGGAAGGCCGCAAGATGAGCAAGAGCGACGGCAATTTCATCACGCTCGGCGACCTGCTGGAGACCGACGCGTTCGGCGGGCGGCCATGGCCCGGCGACGTCGTGCGCCTTGCCATGCTGCGCACGCATTACCGGCAGCCGATCGACTGGACGGTGAAGGGGCTGGAGGAGAGCTGGAAGACGCTCGACGACTGGTACTGGATCGTCGGCGATGCGCGCGGCGGATCGGTGCCGGGTCCGGTGATGGCCGCGCTCGATGACGACCTCAACACGCCGCAGGCGATCGCCGCGTTGCACGGCCTTCG
>JAGWKJ010000353.1 GCA_028865375.1 Hyphomicrobiales bacterium
GGGCGCGCGCGCGCGTCGGGCTGGCCGCGCTCGCCGACGCCGCGCGGCTCGACGGGCCGCCCTCGACCTATCATCTCGGGTTCATGCTCGGGCCGCGGATCAACGCGGGCGGACGGATCGGCGACGCGGCGCTCGGCGCGCGGCTGTTGCTCGAACGCGACGAGATCGCCGCCGCCAAGATCGCCGTCGAGCTCGACGCGCTCAACGAGGCGCGCCGCGCCATCGAACGGGCCGCCGTCGAGGAGGCCGAAGCGCAGGCGCTTGCGCGCGACGCCGGGCGCGGCGCGGGCGCCTTCGTCGTGGTGTCGGACGAAGGCTGGCATCCGGGCATCGTGGGGCTCGTCGCTTCGCGATTGAAGGACAAGCTCGGCCGGCCGACCTTCGCGCTCGCCTTGCGCGGCGACGGCGCCGTCGGTTCGGGCCGCTCCATCGCCGGCTTCGACATCGGGAGCGCGGTGGGCGCCGCGTTGCGCGCGGGCGTGGCGACCAAGGGCGGCGGCCATGCGATGGCGGCCGGCGTCACCCTGCCCGCCGGCGGCCTAGAGGCGTTCCGCGACTTCCTCGAGACGCGCTTCGGCGCCGCCGCGCGCGCGCTCGAAGGCGTGACCACGCTCGCCATCGACGCGACGCTGACGGCGGCCGGCGCCAACCTCGAACGCTTCGCCGAGATCGAGGCGGCCGGGCCGTTCGGCCAGGGCGCGCCCGAACCGATCTTCGCCTTCGCCGGCCATCGCGTGCTCGACGCCGCGCCGGTCGGCGAAGAGCACGTGCGTGCGCGGATCGGCGCCGGCGACGGCGCGTCGCTCGACGCCATCGCGTTCCGCGCGCGCGGCACGCCGCTCGGCGAAGCGCTGCTGTCGGCGCGCGGCGGCGGCCCGATCCACGTCGCGGGATCGCTGTCGATCAACCGCTGGCGCGGCGCGCAGAAGATGCAGTTGAGGGTGGCGGATGCGGCGAAGGCGGGCTGAACGCGCTCACCGCGCCCGCCGCAACCGCACATACAAAGCGCCGCCGCCGCCATGGCCGGGGCCGGCCTCCTCGAAGCCGAGCACGATGGCGCGCAATTCGGGCGCGCGCAGCCAATGCGGCACCTGCCGGCGCAGCACGCCCGGCGCGTCGCCGAACGACGCAACGCTCTCGCCCGCGCCCGGCGCGCCCTTGCCGGTGATGACGAGCGCGATCCGCGCGCCGCGCGCACGCGCGCCTTCGAGGAATTCGCCGAGCCGCGCATGGGCCCGCGCCTGCGTCATGCCGTGCAGGTCGAGCGCGGCGTCGATCTCTGCCCGCCCGCGCCGCAAGCGCCGTCGCAGGCCCTCCTCGATGGGGGCGAGCGGCGGGGCGGATCGCGCCGCAATCGGGGCCGCGTCACCGCTCGCGGGCTTTGCGGCGGCGGGCGACGCCAATTCGGGCGCCGCCGGCGGCAATGTCGGCGCGACGCGCCCCGCGCTCGGCGCCACCGTGCGCGCGACTTCCGCCCACAGGCGCAGTTCTTCGTCGCTGAGGCGGCGCAGGCGGCGCGGACGCGGCGGATCGAGGTCGCGCATCGAAAAAACGAAGTCCCGTGCGGCGACGTTCTGGCGCGAAACGCGCCGCGAAATCAAATCGCCTCCAGCGCCCAGGCCCGGCCCTCGTGACGGATGTCGCCCGCCCGCGCGCCCGCCTCGTCGCCCGATCCCATGAAGAGATCGAACCGCGCCGGCCCCACGATGGCCGAGCCGGTGTCCTGCGCGATCGTCAGGCGCCGGAACGGCTCCGGCGACGGTTCGTGCCACGGCAATTCCGCCCCGACGAAGATCGGCGTGCCATAGGCGTGCAAGGTCCGATCGACCGCGATCGAGCGCAGCGGCGTGAGCGCGAGGCCCGCGCCGCCGATCGGGCCCAGCGCGGGATCGACGTCGCGTTCCAGACGGAAGAACACATAGGACGGATTGCGTTCGAGCCGCGCCCTGCCCGCCTCGCCGGGCTTGAGTCCGGCCGCGCGCAGCCACGCCTTCAAGTTCGCCAGCGACATCGCCGCGGGCGCGATCGAGCCGTCGGCGATCAGGCTGGCGCCGATGGAGACGTAGGGCCGGCCGTTGCGTCCGTCATAGACCAGCCGCGCCGTGCCGCCGCCGTCGAGCCGCAACCGGGCGCTGCCCTGCACCTGCGCCATGAAAACTTCGACGTCGTCTTCGAGCCAGGCGGCGACCTCCGCGCCCGGCCCGAGCGCGTCCGCGTAGATCGCCGCGCGGTCGGGATAGGGTTCGAGCGCGCCGCCGGGTCGCCGCCGCGCGCCCGCGAACGCGGGATCGAGGTGGGCAGGTCCGTCGCCCGGAGCGAACGCGACGAGATCGGACGGACGGGCGAAGACCGGCGCGGGAAAGGCGGGCGACGGCGCCGTCGCGCCTGCGATCTCGGGTTCGTAATAACCGGT
>JAGWKJ010000354.1 GCA_028865375.1 Hyphomicrobiales bacterium
TGTCGGGCGCGCTGCAACGCCGCGCGCCGATCTACGACAAGGCGCAGGACCCGCATTACAACCTGATCTCGGCGCTGCACAAAAGCGTGCGCGGCTCCGACCCCGACGCCGCGCTCTATTACCTCGCGCGCATGTTCGACGCCGGCGAGGATCCGCTCTACGTCGCCCGCCGCGTCGCCCGCATGGCGGTCGAGGACGTCGGCCTCGCCGATCCCCATGCGCTCGCCGTCGCCAACGCGGCGCGCGAGGCGTTCGAAAACCTCGGTTCGCCCGAAGGCGAGCTGGCGATCGCGCAGGCGGTCGTCTACGTCGCCACCGCGCCGAAATCGAACGCGCTGACGCTGGCCTGGGGCGAAGCCTCGCGGCTCGCGCGCGCGCACGGATCGCTGGCGCCGCCCGCGACCATCCTCAACGCGCCGACCAAGCTGATGAAGGACGAGGGCTACGGCGCCGGCTACCGCTACGACCATGACGAGCCCGACGCCTTCTCCGGCCAGGACTACTGGCCCGAGCGGCTCGGCCGCCGCGCGATCTATGCGCCGGTCGAGCGCGGCTTCGAGCGCGAGATCAGGAAGCGGCTCGACTATTGGGCCAAGCTGCGCAAGGAACGCGGCGGGTAGGCGAAGCGCGCGTCATCGGAGCGAGCGGCTCACGATTCGAAGCGCTTGGCGAAGTACCGCCGCGCGTGACCGGGCGGAAAGCCCTCGATCCGGCCGGCTTCGGCATAGCCCATCGCCGCATAGAACCGCGCGGCGTCCGGACTGAACGTGTCGAGATAGGCGCCGGCGCAGCCGCGCGCCCGCGCGATCGCCTCGGCGCGCTCCATCAACGCGCGGCCGACGCCGGTCCCGCGCGCTTCGGGCGCGACCCAAAGTTGGCGCACGTAGAGCCAGCGCCAGTGGCTCGCGCCCAAGAGCCCGCCGACGGGCGCGCCCGCGCCGTCGCGCGCCATCAGCGAGAGCGCCGCCTCGTCGCGCGGCCCGAACGCGGCGGCGACCTCCGCGCCCAGCGCAAGTCCGACGCGCTCGATCTCGCCCTCGACGGCGGCCTCCATCACCTGTATCCGCGCCGGGCTCGCATCGCCTTGGGAAGCCATGAAGTCGAAGTCCCTCCTTCTCGCGCTGTCGCTCGCCGCCGCGCTGGGGGGAACGGCGGCCCGCGCCGCCGCGCCTTCGACGCGCGTCGTCGCCGATTATAGGGCCGTCCACGAACGTTGCACGGACGCGGCGGGCAAGGCCTCGGTCGCCATCCGCGCGATGACGCTGGACGGCACGCCGACGCTGCTCGTCGTCGACCCGCAAAGCCTCGAAACGTCGCTTGCGCCGGCCGCCGGCGCGAGCTGCGCGTCCACCGCCGCCGCCGCCGAGGCCGGCACGCGGTTCCAGCGCGCGATCGCCGCCGCCGCCGCCGCGCGTTCGCCGCGCTACGCCAAGGTCGAGGCGAGCTATCTGCGCGACGCCGGGCTCGACCACGGACGCGGCGGCGGCGCCTTCGTCACCGCCGATCTCTGCCCGAGCCCGCGCCCGCTCGACCGCGCGTTCCTCGAACGGTTGATGACGCACGGGCCGCGGCAGCCGGTCGCGCTCGCCGTGTCGGGCTTGTGGTTGCTGCGTCACCGCGCCGACTTCGACTGGATCATGGGCAAGGTCGCGGCGGGCGCGCTCGACGTGACTTGGATCGACCATTCCTACCACCACCCGTTCGATCCGCGCGCGCGCATCCAGGACACGTTCCTGCGCAAGCGCGGGATCGACATGGCGACCGAGATCCTCGCCACCGAGAAGCTGCTGATCGCCGACGGCGGCACGCCCTCGGCGTTCTTCCGCTTCCCGGGCCTCGTCTCCGATCCCGGCCTGATGGCGAAGGTGGCCTCGTTCCACCTCGTCACCGTCGGCGCCGACGGCTGGCTGGCGCTCGGGGAAAAGCCGACCGCGGGCGGCGTCATCCTGGTGCACGCCAACGGCAACGAGCCGGCGGGGCTGCGGCTGTTCGGCAAGCTCGACGCGGCGGGCGGGATTCCCGGCCCGTTGCGCCGCCTCGAAGACGCGCCCTAGGCGACGTCGGCGAGATCGACGTCTTTCGTCTCCGGTAGCGCGAAGAATCCGATCACCGCGGTCGCCGCGGCGACGGCGACCGGGTACCAAAGCCCTGCGTAGATGTCGCCGCGCGCGCCGACGATCGCGGTGGCGATGAACGGGGTCAGCCCGCCGAACCAGCCGTTGCCGACGTGATAGGGCAGGGAGAGCGCCGTCTGCCGGATGCGGGTGGGAAACAGTTCGGCGAGCGCCGCGGCGATGGGGCCGTAGACCATGCCGACCAGCAGCACGAGCCACACGAGGACCGCGACCAGCAGCGGCAGGTCGACGCGCGCGGGATCGGCGCCGCCGGCGGGATAGCCGGCCGC
>JAGWKJ010000355.1 GCA_028865375.1 Hyphomicrobiales bacterium
TGGCTTCGGTTTCGATGAACATCGGGTCGCTCCTGTCCCGCCGGTTCAAGGCCGGCGGCGGTGTGGACTGCACTTACTTGGGGCGCCGCGCCCCGAAGGGCAAGCCGGCGCCGAACCTCAACGCACGGTCGAGCCGTAATAGAGCATGACGCTGTGCTTCGCCTCGGCGAAGAACAGCCAGCGCTCGAACAACAGGCCGGCCGGCACGATCAACGCGGCGGGCGCCAGCGCGGCCAGCCTGAGGCCGCCGCCCGCGACCGCCGCGAGGGCGAACAGCGCGATCGGCGCCGCGAACGCGAGCGCGACGGCGATCACGCGCAGCTTGGCGGCGTGCTTGCGCCCGATCCGGAAGCCCATTTCCTTGAGCAGGTAATTTTCCTCGGTATGCGGCGCCTCGAGCGGCCGCACGGTTCCATAGGACGCGAGGCCGGTCGCGTCGGCGGTCGTCGGGCCGCCGTGATCGGCGTCGATGTGGCGCCAATAGGCGAACTTGGTCGCCGCCGCGACGGCGCCGAACGCCATCGCGGCCAAAGCGGGCGCCAACGCCAGCGAGGCCGAGAACGGCGCGACCAGCGCCGCCACCAAGCCGGCGCCCGAATAGAGCGCGAACAGCAGGTAAAGCGGCGCGACGAACGCATTGTGCCATTGCCGGACCGGCTTCAGCGATGCGTAGATCATGGCGGTGCAATAGACGGTTGCGAGCGCGCAGGCCGCGGCGAGCGGCCCGAGCACTGCGCCCGCCACGCCGTTGGGGTCGCCAAACAACCAAACGAGACCGAGCAGGCCGGCGGGCACGTAGGTGACGACGGCCGCCACCCCTTCGCGCGACAGCCAAGATGTCCGCCATTGCGAAAACGCGCGCCATGCGCGCTCGGGATGGCCGAGATGGAAGGTCGAAGACAACAGGCCCGCGGTCGCCAAGCCGAGCGCGATCAGCAGCGCGGGCACGCCGAACCATGGCGTCGCCGGCAGGCGATGGAGCGGCAGCAACAGGCCGAGCCAGACCAGCATCCCGTAGCCAGCGCCGGACGCGGTGGTGAAGAAGATCACGGAAAACGCGGGATGCATGGCGGTTCGGCCTCGAATATTAGAATATCCTAAACGATCCCACCGCGCCTTCAAATCGTCGATGTGGACGCTAGGGCGCGACCGAGCGCCGCGTCCACGCCCGAAGGGTCGTCGAACGCGAGCGCGACAGGCAGCGTGGCGATGCCAAGGCCGGCGCGGCCGAGGCGGGCGGCGTCCTTCTGCGTCGTGACGAGGCTGGCGCCGGCATGCGCGGCGGTCTTGCGCAAGTTGTCGAGTTCGACTGCCGAGAAGACGTGATGGTCCGCGAAAGCCTCGGTCTCGACGATTTCCGCGCCGACGGCTCGCAGGCTCGCCCAAAATTTTTCCGGCCGCCCGATGCCCGCGAAGGCGACGACCCGGCGACCCGATAACGAAGCGGCGGCGGCCGCATCGGGAATGAGCCGCGCGCGCCAGACCGGGAGCCCATGGGTCGTCGCGCGCTCGGCGACCGCTTCCCCCGGCGCATCGTCGCCGACGAGCACCAGCGCATGCGCCCGCGCCAGTTGCGCGTCGAGGGGAGCGCGCATCGGTCCCGCGGGCGGGCACAGGCCGTTGCCGATCCCGAACCCGGAATCGACGACCAGCAGCGCGAGGTCGCTCGCCAAATGCGCGCCGTGAAAGCCGTCGTCGAGCACCAAAGCGTCGGCGCCGTCCGCGATGGCGAGCCGCGCCGAGGCGAGGCGATCCGCGCCGACATAAGCCGGCGCCGAGCGCGCCAGCAGCAGCGGCTCGTCGCCGACGGCGCGCGCGTCGTCACGATCTGGATCGACCCGTCGCGAAGCCCCGCGCGCGACCGTGCCGCCGTGACCGCGCGACACGAATGCCGGCCGCCGCCCCTTGGCCGACAGCATGGAAGCCAACGCCAACGCGGTCGGCGTCTTTCCCGAGCCGCCAAGCGTGAAGCCGCCCACGACGAACGTGGGCGCGCCGGCAGCCGCACCGGTGCGCATGAGGCGTCGCGCGGCGATGGCGCCATAGACGGCGCCGAGCGTGGCCAGCGCGCGCGCGCGCGCGGCGTCGGGCGAAGCGCCCCAGAACGCCGGCGGCCTCATCGCGGAACTGCGCCCGACGGCAGCAGCGGCGCCAGCAGGTCGAGCGTGCGCTCGAGCGCGCCGGCGTCGCGGGCCAGCGCCTCCGCGCCGCGCCGCGCCATCGCGCGTGCCGCGCCCGGATCGCCGAGCAAGTCGAGCGCGGCCCGTGCGAGGCCGGCGGCGTCAGCGATCTGGCGCGCCGCGCCCGCGCCGTCGAGCGCGGCATATGCGTCGCGGAAATTGGCGACGTCGGGCCCGGGCAGCACGGCGGCGCCGAGCCTGGCGGCTTCGAG
>JAGWKJ010000356.1 GCA_028865375.1 Hyphomicrobiales bacterium
GGCGACGCGCGCGGAGGCGCTCGCCGCAGCGCTCGACGCGCCGGTCGCCGACGCGCTCGACGCGTTGGCCGCCGACCCGGCGCTGCGCGCCGCCCACGAGGCGATGCTGCCCGCGGACGCTACGCCGCCGCGCGGCACGTTCGAGACCGCGCGCGCGCTCGCCGAAGCCAAGGTCGATTCCGCGCGCACCCGCGCCGAGCTCAAGACTTGGCTGGCGCGGCCCGAGCGGATGGCGGTCGCGCTCGACCGCGCGCTGATCTCGATCGCGATGCGCCTGCCCGCCGCCTGAGCCCGTGCGTCAGCCCGGCAGGCGATAGTCCTTGAAGCGCTCGCGCAGCGTGAGCTTGCTGATCTTGCCGGTCGCCGTATGGGGGATCTCGTCGACGAATTGCACGTCGTCGGGCAGCCACCATTTGGCGATCCTGGGCCGCAGGTGGTCGAGCACGGCCTCGCGCGTCGGCGGCTTCGCCTTGTCCGGCACCACGATCAGCAGCGGCCGCTCCGTCCATTTGGGATGGGCCACGCCGATCACCGCCGCCTCGACGACGCCGGGGCAGCCGACCGCCGCGTTCTCGACGTCGATGCTCGAAATCCATTCGCCGCCCGACTTGATGACGTCCTTCGAGCGGTCGGTGATGCGCACGTAACCGTCGGGATCGATCGTCGCGACGTCGCCGGTGTCGAAGAAGCCGTCGGCGTCCAGCACGTCGCCGCCGGCGCCCTTGAAATAGCCCTTCGTGACCGCGAAGCCCGCCACCAGCAGCCGGCCGAAGGCCGCGCCGTCCCACGGCATCGGCTTGCCGTCGTCGCCCACGATCTTGATGTCGACGCCGAACGGCGCGTAGCCCTGCAGCGCCTTGCGCGCCCACAGCGCCTCGCCCGACAGCGAGGCGAAGGCGGGCTTCATCGCGCCGAAGGTGCCGATCGGGCTCATCTCGGTCATGCCCCAAGCATGCGAGACGGACAGGCCGAACTCCGTCTCGAAGGCGGCGATCAAGGACGCCGGAAAGGCCGAGCCGCCGACGAACA
The DNA here is from genome assembly GCA_028865375.1 of Hyphomicrobiales bacterium. Classification (GTDB taxonomy): domain Bacteria; phylum Pseudomonadota; class Alphaproteobacteria; order Rhizobiales; family Beijerinckiaceae; genus JAGWKJ01. The sequence continues at coordinate 1,030 of JAGWKJ010000356.1, forward strand.
GGCGCTTCAGCGTCGAGAACCTCGCGCCGCGCGACCTCATGTGCGCGAGCAGGCCGATCCACACCGTCGGCACGCCGGCGGTGAACGTCACTTCCTCGGTCTCGAACAATTCGTGCAGCGAGGCGCCGTCGAGCTTGGAGCCGGGCAGCACCAGCTTCGCGCCGACCATCGGGCAGGTGAAGGCGAGCGACCACGAATTGGCGTGGAACAGCGGCACGACCGGCAGCACCGCGTCGCGCGCGGCGATCGCCAGCCCGTCGGGCGTGTTGCAACCCAGCGAATGCAGCAGGTTCGAGCGATGCGAATACAGCACGCCCTTGGGGTCGCCGGTCGTGCCCGACGTGTAGCAGAGACCGGCCGCGTCGCGCTCGTCGACCTCGACCCAGCGGAAGTCGCCGTCGGCCGACGCGATCCAGCTCTCGTAATCCACCGCCCCGCGCAAGCCGGTCGCCGGCATGTGCGCGGCGTCGGTCAGGATCACGTAGCGCTCGACGGTCGGGAGCCGGTCGGCGATCTTCTCCAGCAGCGGCACGAACGTCAGGTCGGCCATCAGGACGCGATCTTCGGCGTGATTGACGATCCAGACGATCTGGTCGGGAAACAGGCGCGGGTTGACGGTGTGATAGACGCCGCCGGCGCCGGTGATCGCGTACCAGGCTTCGAGATGGCGCCACGTATTCCAGGCGAGCGTGGCGACGCGGTCGCCGGGCTTCACGCCGTCGCGCACGAGGCGCTGCGCACCCTTCAGCGCGCGGCCGCGGATCGCGCCGTAGGTGGTGCGCACGATCGGCCCCTCGACCGAGCGCGTGACGACCTCGCGCGACCCGAATTGCAGCGCGGCATAGTCGATCGCCTTGTGGATCAGCAACGGCCAATCCTGCATCAAGCCCCGCATGGTCCCCTCCCGGACGCCGTTTTGGCCATGCTAGCGCATCGGCGGGCGGGGGAAAGCGGGGGCGGGGCGTGCGGCATGTAAAAGGCCGACCGGCAATTCTCCCGTCATGCGGCCTTTTTGCGCGGCCGCGAGGCGACGTGGAGCTCCATGCCCGCGCGGCGTTGCAGCACGCCGATGACGCCGAACAGGTTGCGCGCCTGCGGATTGCCGCGCGGACCGAACATCCGGATCAGGCTCTTGGCGGGCGTCGACGTCGCCTCGCCAAGCGTCTCGAAGCCGAGAGTCGCCTTGATGTAATCGCGCAGGATCGCCTTGCCGGCGTCGACGTCGCCGCCGAGCAAGGCGTCGATCCCCTCCCGCAACAGCGCCTCGGCGAACGCGCCGTCCTGCGCGACGCGACGGCCCACGAGCTCCTGGAATGCCTTCGTCCGCGGCTTGTTCGTCTCCGTCACTTTCCG
>JAGWKJ010000357.1 GCA_028865375.1 Hyphomicrobiales bacterium
TGGGCGGCGCGCTGCTCGAAGGCTGGTTGAAGCTTGGCATCGAAGGCGGCGCGGTGACCGTGGTCGAGCCGCGCCCGGCGCCGCCGCTGGTGGCGCTGTGCGGCGCGCGCGGCGTCGCGCTGAACCCGCCGTCGCGTTCGCCCGCCTCCGTCCTCGTGCTGGCCGTCAAGCCGCAGGCCCTGGCCGAGGCGGCGCCGGGCCTGCAAGGCTTGGCCGGGCCCGACACGCTCGTGGTTTCCATCGTCGCGGGCAAGTCGGTGGCGAGCCTGCGCGCGGCGTTCCCCGCCGCTCGCGCCATCGTGCGCGCGATGCCCAACACGCCCGCCGCGATCGGCCGCGGCGCGACCGGCCTGTGCGCGGGCCCCGGCGTCGCGGAAGCCGACCGCGCGACCGTGTCCGCCCTTTTCGAGGCGGTGGGCGTCGCGAGCTGGGTCGCGGACGAGGACGCAATCGACGCCGTCACCGCGCTGTCGGGCTCGGGGCCGGCCTACGTGTTCCACATGGTCGAGGCGTTGGCGGCGGCCGGCGTCGCGCTCGGCCTCGCGCCGGAGACCGCGGCCGCCTTCGCGCGCGCCACGGTGGAGGGCGCGGGCGCGTTGCTGGCCGCCGAGCCCGCGACTTCGCCCGAGACCCTGCGCCGCAACGTCACCTCGCCGGGCGGCACGACCGCCGCCGCGCTCGACGTGCTGATGGCGCCCGACGGCCTCTGCGCGCTGATGGCCAAGGCGACCGCCGCCGCCAAGCGCCGCGCGGGCGAACTAGCGGGCTGACCCGCGACGACGGCGCGGCTTGGAACCGCCGCCGCCACGTCCTAGATTGTCCGCGACGGAGGCGACCATGGCCCAACGCGAAACGCACGACGATCCGCATGGCGGACGCCCGCACGCCGGCAAACCCGATCCCGGCAAGCCGCCTGCCGACAAGCGCGACCGCATCGTCGACGCGTCGTTGGCGCTCGCCGCCGAGCGCCCCTTCGGCGAGATCGCGCTGCGCGACATCGCCGAGCGCGCCGGGGTGACGCTGGGCGACTTCCGCGACGCCTTCCCCTCGAAGGGCGCCGTGCTCGCCGGCTACGTGCGGCGCATCGACCATGCCGTGCTCGACGCGCCGGTCGCGTTCCGCGACGACGAGGCGCCGCGCGACCGCCTGTTCGACGTGCTGATGCGCCGCTTCGACGCGATGGCGGCCGACAAGGCGGCGTTGCGATCCATCTTTGCCTGGGCGCGGCAGGAGCCGCTTGCGGCGGCCGAACTCAACCGTCTCGCCGTCAATTCGATGCGCTTCATGCTCGAAGCGGCCGGCCTCGATTCCGAGGGGCCGCTCGGCGCGGTGAAGCTGCAAGGCCTCGCGCTCTCCTACGCCAACGTCATGCGGACGTGGCTCGACGACGAGGGCGCCGACCATTCGCGGACGATGGCCGCGCTCGACCAGGCGCTCGCCCGCGGGGAGACCGCGGTGGCGCGGCTCGACGACGCCTGGCGGCTGTCCGCGCCCCTGCGCGCCTTCGGCAAGGCGCTGCTCGATGCGCCGCGCGGCTTCCGGGAGCGCGCGCGCGACCGCGCGGACGCCGGCTGAGCGCGCAAGACGGCGCCGTCGCGCCGGTCGTCCCGTTCGAGGCCTTCGCCGCGCTCGACGTGCGGGTGGGAACCGTCGTGTCGGCGGAGGAATTCCCGCAGGCGCGCAAGCCCGCTTACAAGCTCAAGATCGACTTCGGCCCGGCGATCGGAGTCAAGTCGTCGTCGGCGCAGATCACCGTGCATTACGTGGCGGCTGACCTCGTCGGCCGGCAGGTGGCGGCGGTCGTCAATTTCGCGCCGCGCCGCATCGGCCCCTTCGTGTCCGAAGTGCTGACGCTCGGCTTCCCGGACGCGGACGGCGCGGTCGTGCTCGTCGGGCCGGGCCACAGGGTGCCCGACGGCGGGCGTTTGTTTTGAACGGGGAGGCGACGTTGGACCGGCTGGTCGCGCGCAACGCGGTCGCGTTCGGCGCGCTCGCCTCGGCCATCGTCGCCACGGCGGCGGCGTGGCTTTACGCGCCGCCCGCCGATGCGACCACCTTGCGCGGCTTCGGCGCGGCGAACGTGGCCTGCCTCGAATGGACGGATTCTTGCGCCGTGTGCCGGCGCGACGCCGCCGGCGGCGCTGCCAAGTGCTCGCTGCCGGGCATCGCCTGCCAGCCCAAGCCGGTCGCCTGCTCGAAGCCGTGACCGCCCGCGTCACGCCGCGGCGACGAAGCTCTCAAGCACCATCTTGCGGCCGGCCTTGTCGAAATCGACCGTGAGCTTGTTGCCGTCGACCGCCGCCACCGTGCCCGGCCCGAACTTCTGGTGGAACACGCGCGCGCCGGCCGCGTGCTTCGAGGGAACCGACGACTT
>JAGWKJ010000358.1 GCA_028865375.1 Hyphomicrobiales bacterium
CTCGCCCGCGACGGGGTCGCGCGCCTGCCGTCGCAATACGATCCCGCCGGCCTGCCGATTTCGCGCGCGCTGCTCGAGGACGCGCGCCACCACGACCTGCTCGGCGGCATGGTCGAGATCGCGGCGCCGATCCACGTCGTGCAGGGGATGCGCGACCCCGACGTGCCCTACGCCCACGCGCTCGCGCTGATGGAAAGGCTCTCCGGCGGGCCGGCGACGCTGACGCTGATCCGCGACGGCGACCATCGGCTTTCGCGCCCGCAGGACATCGCCGTCATCCTGCGCGCGGCGGAGGGGATGGGGTAGGGGACGATACCGACGGAACGTCACCCCTCCCTTGCCGGCCCTTCCCCGCCCTCCCATATCCGCCCCATGTTCGATGCCGATCTTCCGCGGCCCGAGGCCGCACCTGTCGACGCCCCGGACGATTCCTTCGCGCTCGACGCATATTCGCGTACCATCGCCCGCGTGGTGGAGACGGTCGGGCCCGCCACCTTGCGCATCGAGGTCGGGGCGGGCGGCCGCGGGGGCGCGGGATCGGGCGTCGTGGTGTCGCCCGACGGGCTGGTACTCACCAACAGCCACGTCATGGCCGGCGCGAAGCGCGCGCGGCTGCGCCTGCCCGACGGGCGCGACTTCACGGCGCGCGCGCTCGGCGACGATCCTTCGACCGATCTCGCGCTGCTGCGCGTCGACGAGGCGGCGTCCCTGCCCCACGCCACGCTCGGCTCCTCGGCGGCGCTGCGACCGGGACAGATCGCGGTCGCCATCGGCAACCCGCTCGGCTTCGAGGCGACGGTTACGGCCGGCGTGATTTCCGCGCTCGGCCGCACGCTGACCTCGCGCGACGGTCGGCCGATAGAAGGCGTGATCCAGACCGACGCCGCGCTCAACCCCGGCAATTCCGGCGGGCCGCTGGCCAATTCGGCCGGCGAGGTTGTTGGCATCAACACCGCCATCATCCGCGGCGCGCAGGGCATCTGCTTCGCGGTGGCGTCGGACGCCGCCCAGCACGTGATGGGCGAGATCGTCCGCCATGGTCGCGTCAGGCGGTCGTATCTGGGCGCGGCGGCCGCCAGCGTGGCGGTGCCGCGCCGGATCGCGCTGCGGCTGGGCATCGACAATTCCACCGCCGCGGCGCTGACCAAGATCGAGCGCGGCGGCCCGGCCGACGAAGCGGGCTTGCTGACCGGCGATCTCGTGCTGTCGCTCGACGGGCGGAAGGTCGCGGGCGTGGAGGACCTGCTGCGCGCGCTCGACGGCGAACGCGCCGGCCGCACCGTGGCGCTCGAAACCCTGCGCCGCTCGGACCTGCGGCGCGTCTGGGTGGGCCTGCGCGAACGCTCCTGAAGCGACCGGCATTCACCCGAACAGCCCGTGCATGAACCCAGCGCGGCGGCGCCGCCTCATGTTCGTTTTATGTTCTCATATCGGCCCTGTTTCGCGGGAGAGTCAAGCGAGGAGGAACCGGCCATTTGAAGCAATCGGTGAACCGGCGGCCGCGCGACCGCCGCTTGACGACCGATCCGGGGCGTGGCCGGGTCGCCTCGTAGGAAGAACGCCCCCACCGATGGCCGCCGCCCAAAAATCCCCGCACGCCTCGTCGCCATCTCCCGACCCTTGGCGCATCGCCGGCGCCGGAATCGTCGTGCGCTGCCGGCTGACGCCCAAGGGCGGGCGCGACGGGCTCGACGGCATCGGCGCGCTCGCCGACGGCACGGCGGTCCTGCTGGCGCGCGTGCGCGTCGCCCCGCAGGACGGCGCGGCCAACGCGGCGCTCTGCGCGCTGGTCGCGCAAGCGGCCGGCGTGGCGCGTTCGCGCGCGACGCTTCTCTCCGGCGCCAAGGCGCGCATCAAGGAGATCGGGATCGCCGCCGACGATCCGGCGGGCGTGATCGCCAAGCTGGCGGCCGCCGTCGCCGGCTGACCCCGCCGCTCAGGCGCGGGGATGCGCGTCGCGCCAGGCGGCGATCAGCCGCGCGCCGTCGACCGCCGTATAGACCTGCGTCGTCGACAGCGAGGCATGGCCCAGCAGCTCCTGGATCGACCTGAGGTCGCCGCCGCGCGCCAGCAGGTGGGTGGCGAAGGAATGGCGCAAGGCGTGCGGCGTCGCGTCCGGGCCGAGCCCCAGCGCGCCGCGCATGCGCTCGACCGCGAGCTGCACGACGCGCGGCGACAGCGGCCCGCCGCGCGCGCCCACGAACAGCGGCCCCGCCGCGGGCAGCGGATGCGGGCAGGCCGCGAGATAATCCGCCACCGCGCGCGCGGCGGGCGCGATCACCGCCGCCATGCGCGGCTTGCCTCCCTTGCCCAAGATGCGCAGCGTCGCGCCGGCCTCCACCGGCG
>JAGWKJ010000046.1 GCA_028865375.1 Hyphomicrobiales bacterium
CTTTCGTCGAGGCGTCGGTCGCCTCGTCAAAGACCGACGGCGCGTGGACGAAGCTCGACGCCTGAGCGGGAGCGGTCAGGCGAGGAGCTTCAGCGCGAGCCCGCCGGCGGCCGCGGCGGCGAGCGTCCAGCCCATGCCCAGACGCAAGCGCAAGGTCGCGACCATCGCCGCCGCCGCCAGCAGGGCGGCGCGCGCGTCGAAACTGGTCGGCGCCGGCGCGTCGAACGAAAGCCCCGCGAAATGCACCGGACGGAGATCGCGGAACAGCACGTGCAGCGAGAACCACGTCGAGAGGTCGAGTACGACGCCCACCACCGCCGCCGTGATCCCCGCCAGCGCCGCGCCAAGCGCACGGTTGCCGCGCAGGCTCTCGATGTAGGGGCCGCCGGCGAAGATCCACAGCCAGCACGGCACGAAGGTCGCCCAACTCGCCAGCGCCGCGCCCAAGACGCCCGCCAACAGCGGCGGCAGCGAGCCCGACGAGCCATAGGCGGCAAAAAAGCCGACGAACTGCAACACGAGGATCAGCGGGCCCGGCGTCGTCTCGGCCAGGCCGAGCCCGTCGAGCATCTGGGAGGGCGTGAGCCAATGCAGGGCGCCCACCGCCGCCTGCGCGACATAGGACAGCGCGGCATAGGCGCCGCCGAACGTGACGACGGAGGTCAGCGTGAAAAACGCGCCGATGCGCGAATAGACGCCGTCGACGCCCGTCAACGCCGCCACCGCGGCCGGCGGCGCAAGCCAGACCGCGCCCCAGATCGCCGCGGCGCGTACGAAGCGCCGACCCGACGGCGCGGCATGGTCCAGCTCGCCGCGCGCGAACATCGCGTCGACGACGGCGTCGCCGTCGTCGCCGGCGTCCTTCGCGGCCGCCGGCGCGAAGGCGCCGGGAAAGGCGCGGTCGCCGAGCCAGCCGATCAGCGCGGCCGCGGCGACCACGGCCGGATATGGCAGGCCGAACGCGAACAGCGCGAGGAAGGCGGCGACGGCCAGACCGACCGCCGCCCGTCCCCTCAGCGCGCGCCGCCCGATGCGCAGCAGCGCCTCGACGACCAGCGCCAGCACCGCCGCCTTGATGCCGAAGAACGCGGCCTCCACCAGCGGAACCGACCGATAGGTCGCGTAAAGCGCGCTGAGCGCGAGCATGACGAACGCGCCCGGCAGCACGAACAGCGCGCCGGCGACGATCCCGCCCGCGGTGCGATTGAGCAGCCAACCGACGTAGATCGCGAGTTGCAGCGCCTCCGGGCCGGGCAACAACATGCAATAGCCGAGCGCATGCAAGAACCGCCGCTCGCCGATCCAGCGCCGCTTCTCGACGAGTTCGGCGTGCATGAGCGCGATCTGCCCGGCGGGGCCGCCGAAGCTCAGGAGTCCGATCTTCGTCCAGACCGGCAGGGCCTCCCGCAGGGACGGCGCGGACGGCGCGTCCGTCATCGCGGGCCGTCGGCGACGAAGCGCGCCCAGCCGCGCGCGCGCAAGCCGCATGCGGGGCACGTGCCGCAGCCGACGCCCCAATCGTGGCGCGTCGTCGTCTCGCCAAGGTAGCAGCTCAGCGTGAGATCGCGGATCGCCGCCAGCAGCGGCGCGCCGCCGATGTCGCGGGCGAGCGACCAGGTGGCCGCCTTGTCGAGGAACATCAGCGGCGCGTGCAGCACGAAGCGGCGATCCATGCCGAGGTTGAGCGCGACCTGCATCGCCTTGATCGTGTCGTCGCGGCAATCGGGATAGCCGGAATAATCGGTTTCGCAGACGCCGAGCGCGACGTGCCTCAGCCCGCGGCGATAGGCGAGCGCGGCGGCGAAGGCGAGGAAGATCAGGTTGCGCCCGGGCACGAAGGTGTTGGGCAGGCCGCTCTCGCCGAACGCGATCTCGCTCGCTCGCGTGAGCGCGGTCTCCGACAGCGCGCCCAGCGCCGGCAGGTCGATCATGTGATCGGGGCCGAGCCTGCCGGCATGGGCGGACAAAGCCGCGGGCAGCGCGGCACGGAAGCGGCCGCGGAACTCGAGCTCGACCGCGTGGCGTTGGCCGTAAGCGAAGCCGACCGTCTCCACGCGGGGAAAGCGCGCCAGCGCCCAGCCGAGCGTGGTGGCGCTGTCCTGTCCGCCGCTGAACAGGACGAGAGCGCCGTCTTGCGCGGCCTCGGCGGTCGGAGATGCGTGCGGCGCGTCGGTCATGGGGCCTCCGGCCGGGCGGCGAACCGCGACGGCACGCCCGTCGCTACGGCCGCGCGCGGCGCCGCGCAAGGCGGGGGAAGAACTTCGGCGTGCGCGCCACGTATTCGGCGAAGGCGCGCGGCCGCGTCCGCGCCATGCGCTCCTCCAGCGGCGGCACGCCCGACACGTTGACGAGCAGGTGATACATCAGCGCCGGCGCCGCCATCGCGAGCAGACCCGGCGGCCAGGCGAGCGGCGCGAAGGCCGCGACCGCCACCGCGACCCAAGCCAGCCATTCGCAAAAATAGTTGGGGTGGCGCGAACGCGACCACAGCCCGACGTCGCAGACGCGGCCGGCATTGACCGGATCCGCCCGGAAGCGCGCCAGTTGGCGATCAGCCGCCGCCTCGCCCACGAGCGCGGCGACGAACAGGCCAGCGCCCAGCGCGTCCTGCCAGCGCAAGTTCGCGCCCGGCGCGTGCGCCGCCAGTCCGACCGAGGCGGCGAGCGCGAGGCCCGCCGCCGCTTGCGCTTCGAGGAAGCCCAGCAGGTTCGGTCGCGCACGCGCGCCCCAAGCCGCGATCATCGCCGCATAACGCGGATCGTCGCCCTCCGACGCGCGGCGCGCGAGATGCCTAGCCAGCCGCAAGCCCCAGACGAGGACGAGCGCCGCCGCGCCGGCGCGCCGCCAGAATGGCGACGGAGCGCCGGGCCACGACGACAGCGCGAGGCCCGCCGCGGCCAGCGCGGTCGAAAGCGACCAGATTGCGTCGATGAAGCCCGAGCGGCCGGTCCGCCATCGCAATTCCGCCGCGCCCGCCATCGCGAGCGCGAGGAACGCGGCGGCTGCCAAGACTGCGACGGACATGCAGGTCTCCCGGGCGGCGCGCGAACCGCGGCCGCGACATGATACGATGACCGAGGCCGCGCGTTTCGCGGCCGAATTCGGAGGGATCGACGATGGCGAAGGATCGCGCTCTCGTCACCGGCGCCAATCGCGGCATCGGGCTGGCCATCGTCGAACGCCTCGCGCGGGAGGGACACCCCACGCTGCTTTGCGCCCGCGACCTCTCGGCCGGCGAGGCGGAGGCGGTGCGGCTGCGCGGACAGGGCCTCGACGTGACCGCGCTCGCGCTCGACGTCGCCCGGCCCGCCTCGATCGCCGCAGCGGTCGCCGCCGCGCGGAAAATCGGGCCGGTCGGCATCCTCGTCAACAACGCGGGCGTACTGAGCGAGGGCAACCTCCTCGACATGCCGCAGGCGGACATCGACGACGCGTTGGCGGTCCATGTCGCGGGACCGCTGGCGCTGGTGCGCGCGCTCGCGCCCGACATGGCCGCGCGCGGTCGCGGGAGGATCGTCAACATGTCGTCGGGCTGGGGCGCGTTCGCGCAGGGCCTCGGCGGGCCGGGACCCTATGGCTTCACCAAGGCGGCGCTGAACGCGCTCACCGTGGCGCTGGCGCGCGACCTCGGGCCGAAGGTGAAGGTCAACGCGATGTCGCCGGGTTGGGTGCGCACCCGCATGGGCGGCGCAGGCGCTCCACGCACGACCGAACAGGGCGCCGACACCGCCTATTGGCTCGCCACGCTGCCCGACGACGGCCCGACCGGCGGGTTCTTCCAGGACCGCAAACCGATCGCGTGGTGAAGCGGAGAAGGCGCGAGATGCCGAACGGGGCGCCGCGAAGCGACGCGCACGACGGGGTATCCGGCCACCGGTCTCCTCCTCGGCGGCGATGGGTCCGTCGCGGTGTTCGATGTTCGATATTTTCGCGCTATGTATTGGCGATGCGCACCACCGTGACCATCGACGACGACGTGTTGCACGCGGCCCGCTCGATAGCGCGCGGCGACGGACGGACGCTGGGCGAAGTGCTGTCCGAGCTGGCCCGTGTCGGTCCGGCGCCCACGAAATCCGTGGGAAAGCGCAATGGCATCCCGCAATTGGCGGCACGCGCCAAGGGCGTCGCCGTCACGCTCGCCATGGTCAATGCGTTGAGTGACGACGAACCTTGAGTTTTTTGCTCGACGTCGACGTGCCGCTCGCCTTGGCCGTCCGCCGCCGCGGTGCGCTGGCGACATTCGACCGGCGCATCGATCCCGGCCCCGTCCACGGCGGCCGGGCGGCGCTCGCGATCATCGATTGACCGCGCCGCCGTCCGGCCTCGCGTCCCCTCAGAACGGGATGTCGTCGTCGAAGCCGTCGCCACCGCCCGCCCGCGCCGGGGCCGGTCGACGCTCTCCGCCGCCCGCGCCGCCGCCGCTGCGCGCGGGGGTCGCGCCGCCGCGATCTTCGATCGCGCCGGCATCCCCGTTGCGGCCGTCGAGCAACGTCAGTTCGCCGCGATAGCGCTGCAACACGACTTCGGTGGTGTATTTCTCGGCGCCGGACTGGTCCGTCCATTTGCGCGTCTGCAACTGGCCCTCGACGTAGATCTTCGAGCCCTTCTTGCAATATTGCTCGACCACCTTCCCGATGTTCTCGTTGAAGATGACGACGTTGTGCCACTCGGTGCGCTCCTTGCGCTCGCCGGTGGCCTTGTCGCGCCAGTTTTCCGAGGTCGCGAGCCGGATGTTGACGACGCTCTCGCCCGAATTGAGCTTTCGAACCTCGGGGTCGCGACCGAGATTGCCGACGAGAATGACCTTGTTGACGCTGCCCGCCATGTCCGAACCCTCCGCTTCCTGCGCACGTCGATATGTCCTGCGCCCAACGCCGTCGGATCCCTTGGCGGGCGACCCGACGATGGCGGTCGTTCTATTTTTGTTCTAGGCTGAAGTCAAGCGATTCGCCGCCAAAGTCTGTGGATGACGAACACGACGGCGCGGCCGCCTTGACGTGCGGGCGAGGGCCGCCACATTGGCCTTGTTCCCTCCGCGGCAAGTCGCGGCGCCCGCGCGGCGCGGCCGGGTCGCGCGTGCCGGAGGACCGGAGAGAGCCCCATGCCTACGCCCGCCCGTACCGCCAAGCTCACGCGTGCCGAGCCCGCCGAGCGGGCGCCCGCCAAGGCCGCCCCGACCGCCGCCAAGCGCGGGAACGGCAAGGCCGCGGCAACGCGAGCGGCCGCGCCCGTCTCCCCGCGTCCCTCCGTCGAGGACCTGTTCGGCGAGCGCGTCATCGCGGTCCATGGCGCGCGCGAGCACAACCTGAAGAACGTCGACCTGACGATCCCGCGCGACCGGCTGGTGGTGTTCACCGGCCTGTCGGGCTCGGGGAAGTCGTCGCTCGCCTTCGACACCATCTACGCCGAGGGCCAGCGCCGCTACGTCGAATCGCTGTCGGCCTATGCGCGCCAGTTCCTCGAAATGATGGGCAAGCCCGACGTCGACCGCATCGAGGGCCTGTCGCCCGCGATCTCCATCGAGCAGAAGACCACCTCGAAGAACCCGCGCTCCACCGTGGGCACGGTGACCGAGATCCACGATTACATGCGCCTCCTGTGGGCGCGCGTCGGCGTGCCGCATTCGCCCGCCACCGGCCTGCCGATCGAGAGCCAGACCGTCAGCCAGATGGTCGACCGCGTGCTGGCGCTGCCCGAACGCACGCGGCTCTACCTGCTCGCGCCCGTGGTGCGCGACCGCAAGGGCGAATACCGCAAGGAAATCGCCGAGTGGATGAAGCGCGGCTTCCAGCGCCTGAAGATCGACGGCAAGTATCATGAGATCGCCGACGCGCCGGCGCTCGACAAGAAATTCAAGCACGACATCGACGTGGTGGTGGACCGCCTCGTCGTGCGGCCCGACATCGCGGCGCGCCTCGCCGAAAGCATGGAGACCGCGCTTGAACTGTCGGACGGGCTGGCGGTGGCCGAATACGCCGACGTCGAGCCCGGGCGCGAACCGACGCGGGTGATGTTCTCCTCGAAGTTCGCCTGCCCCGTCTCGGGCTTCACGATCCCCGAGATCGAGCCCCGCCTGTTCTCGTTCAACAACCCCGCCGGCGCCTGTCCCAAATGCGGCGGCCTCGGCTCCGAACCGAAGGTCGATCCCGAACTCGTGGTGCCCGACGACGGCCTCAGCCTGCGGCGCGGCGCGGTCGCGCCTTGGGCGAAGTCGACCTCGCCCTATTATCTGCAGACGCTGATGGGGTTGGCCAAGCATTACGGCTTTTCGCTCGACGCCAAGTGGCGCGACCTGCCCAAGGCGGCGCGCGAGGCGGTGCTGAACGGCTCCGCCGGCGCCGAGGTGAAGATCGCCTATGACGACGGCCTGCGCGCCTACGAGGTGAAGAAGCCCTTCGAGGGCGTGGTGAAGAACCTCGAACGCCGCTACATCGAGACCGACAGCGAATGGGCGCGCGAGGAGATCGCGCGCTTCATGGCCGACACGCCCTGCGAGGCCTGCGGCGGCCACCGCCTGAAGCCCGAAGCGCTGGCGGTGAAGGTGGCGGGCCGGCACGTCGGCGAGGTCGCCGCGCTGTCGGTGAAGGCGGCCGGCGAGTGGTTCGCCGCGCTGCCCGCGCAGCTCGATTCCAAGCGCAACGAGATCGCCGGCCGGGTGCTGAAGGAGATCCGCGACCGGCTCGCCTTCCTCGTCGACGTCGGGCTCGACTATCTCACGCTGGCGCGCGCCTCGGCGACGCTGTCGGGCGGCGAGAGCCAGCGCATCCGCCTCGCCTCGCAGATCGGCTCGGGCTTGACGGGCGTGCTCTACGTGCTCGACGAACCCTCGATCGGCCTGCACCAGCGCGACAACGCCCGCCTGCTCGACACGCTGCGGCGCCTGCGCGGACTCGGCAACACGGTGATCGTGGTCGAGCACGACGAGGACGCGATCCTGGCCGCCGACTGGGTGGTCGACGTCGGGCCCGGCGCGGGCGTCCACGGCGGCGAGATCGTCGCGCAGGGGCGGCCGGCCGACATCGTCGCCGACCCCAATTCGCTCACCGGCCGGTATCTCTCGGGCGCGCTGTCGGTGAAGGCGCCGGAGCGCCGGCGCAAGCCGGAGAAGGGCAAGCTCGTGCGCGTCGTCGAGGCGCGCGGCAACAACCTAAAGGACGTCACCGCCGAGGTGCCGCTCGGACTGTTCACCTGCGTCACCGGCGTGTCGGGCGGCGGCAAGTCGACGCTGGTCGTCGATACGCTCTACAAGGCGGCGGCGCGGCGGCTGTCGAGCGCGCTGGAACATCCCGCGCCGCACGCGCGCATCGAGGGGCTGGAGCACCTCGACAAGGTGATCGACATCGACCAGTCGCCGATCGGCCGCACGCCGCGCTCGAACCCCGCGACCTACGTCGGCGCTTTCACGCCGATCCGCGAATGGTTCGCCGGCCTGCCGGAGGCCAAGGCGCGCGGCTTCGGGCCCGGGCGCTTCTCGTTCAACGTCAAGGGCGGCCGCTGCGAGGCCTGCCAGGGCGACGGCGTGCTGAAGATCGAGATGCACTTCCTGCCCGACGTCTACGTCACCTGCGACGTATGCAAAGGCAAGCGCTACGACCGCGAGACGCTGGAGGTGAAATACCGCGGCGCCTCGATCGCCGACGTGCTCGACATGACGGTGGAAGAGGCGCGCGACGCCTTCAAGGCGGTGCCCGCGATCCGCGAGAAGATGGAGACGCTGGCGCGCGTGGGGCTCGGCTACGTCAAGGTCGGCCAGCAGGCGACCACGCTGTCGGGCGGCGAGGCGCAGCGCGTCAAGTTGTCGAAGGAACTGTCGCGCCGCGCCACCGGTCGCACGCTCTACATCCTCGACGAGCCGACCACCGGCCTGCATTTCCACGACGTCGCCAAGCTGCTCGAAGTGCTGCACGAACTGGTCGAGCAGGGCAACACGGTGGTGGTGATCGAACACAACCTCGAAGTCGTGAAGACGGCCGACTGGGTGATCGACCTCGGACCAGAAGGCGGCGACGGCGGCGGCCGCATCGTCGCGCAGGGCCCGCCCGAGGCGATCGTCGCCGAGAAGTCGAGCCACACCGGACGATACCTTGCGGACGCGATGGGGAGGCGGGGGCGATGACCGATCGAAGCGATGCGACCATGAAACCCGCGCCCCGCCTCAACATCGTCACGCTGGGCGTCGCCGACCTCGCGCGCGCCCGCGCCTTCTACGAGGACGGCCTCGGCTGGCCGGTCTCGCCCGCGAGCCAAGGCGACATCGTGTTCATCCAACTCGGCGCAGTCGTGCTGTCGCTGCATCCGCGCGCCGCGCTCGCCGCCGACGCGACGGTGAGCGACAAGGGCGCGGGCTTCGCTGGCATCACGCTCGCCCACAACGTGCGCGACAAGGCCGACGTGGCGGCCGTGCTGCGCGCGGCTGAGGCGGCGGGCGGGCGCATCGTCAAGCCGGCGCAGGACGCCCATTGGGGCGGGCATTCCGGCTATTTCGCCGACCCCGACGGCCATCTGTGGGAAGTGGCGTGGAACCCGTTCATTCCGCTGGACGCCGACGGCGCGCTGCGCTTGCCCTGAGCGCGCGGGCGCGACGAATTCGGCCCGTCGAACCCGCTCACCTCGCCGCGGTCGCCCTCACGATCTCCGCCGCCGCCAGCGCGGCGATCACCTCGGGCCGCTTGTCGCGCACGTCGGCGCCGCCGATCGGGCAGGTCAGCCGCGCCAGAGCCGCCTCCGTCCCGCCCGACGCGCGAAACGACGCGGCGAAGCGCGCGCGCTTGGTCGCCGAGCCGATCATGCCGACATAGGCGGCGTCGCCGCGCCGCAGCGCCATGTCGACGAGGCGGTAGTCGAGCGCGTGGCTGTGGGTGAGCGCGACGAAGGCCGCGCCCGCCGGCGCGGCGGCGAGCGCCAGGCCCGGATCGTCGAGACGGGCCATCGCGACCTCGGCCGGCAATCCGTCGAGGACGCCCTCGCGGTCGTCGACCAGCGTGACGGCCAGCGGCAGCGGCGCCAGCGCGCAGGAGAGCGCGCGGCCCGTGTGGCCGGCCCCGAACACCAGCGCGTGCGGCCTGGCGTCGCGCGCGCGCGCCTCCCGCTCCGCCAGCGCCGCCAGCGCGGCGCGATCGGCGCGCGCGATCTCGACCGTGACGCGGCCGCCGCAGCATTGGCCGAGCGCGGGGCCGAGCGCGAGCGACAACGTCTCCGCCGCGCGGCCGTCCGCCAGCATCGCGCGAGCGCGGTCGATGGCGTGGAACTCGAGCTGACCGCCGCCGATGGTGCCGAAAGCGCCGTCCGTCGAGACGAGCATCGTCGCCCCCGCCTCGCGCGGCGTCGAGCCCTCCGCGACCGCGACGCGCAGGACGGCGACCGGTCGGCCGGCGTCGAGCAGCGCCGCCAACCGCGCGGCGAGCGGCGCGCTCATCGCTCGGCGGCGCGGGCGCGCATGTCCTCGATGGCGAACAGCACGCGCTCGGGAGTCGCCGGCGCGTCGAGCCGCGGGCAGAACCTGCGCCCGGCGACAGAAGCGACCGCGTCCGAGAGCGCGTGCAGCACCGAGATCGCCAGCATCAACGGCGGTTCGCCCACCGCCTTCGAGCGATGGATGGTCGCCTCGGGATTGTCGGCGTCGCGGAACGCGACGTTGAAGACCTTCGGACGGTCGGAGGCGACGGGGATCTTGTAGGTCGAGGGCGCGTGGGTGGCGAGGCGTCCGCGCCGGTCGTAGACGAGCTCCTCCGTCGTCAGCCAGCCGGCGCCCTGCACGAAGCCGCCCTCGACCTGTCCGCGGTCGACGGCCGGGTTCAGCGAACGCCCGGCGTCGTGCAGGATGTCGACGCGCTCGATGCGATATTCGCCGGTCAGCGGATCGACCGCGACCTCGCAGGCCGCCGCGCCGCCGGCGAAATACAGGAACGGCCGCCCGCGCCCGGCCTTGCGGTCCCAATGGATCTTGGGCGTCGCGTAGAAGCCGGTGGCCGAAAGCTGCACGCGCGCCTGGTAGGCGCGGCGCGCGAGTTCGGCCAGCGGCACGGTCGCCGCGCCGATCCGCACGCCGCCGGGCGCGAAGGCCACGTCCTCGCGCGCGACGCCCCAAGCCTTGGCGGCGAATTCGGCGAGCCGGCCCTTCAGCGTCAAGGCCGCCTCGCGCGCGGCCATGCCGTTGAGGTCGGCGCCGGAGGAGGCGGCGGTCGCCGACGTGTTGGGCACCTTGCCGGTGGTGGTCGCGGCGAGCTTCACGCTCGCGGCATCGACGCCGAATTCGTCGGCAACGACCTGCGCCACCTTCACGTAGAGGCCTTGGCCCATTTCCGTGCCGCCGTGGTTCAGCGTCAAGGAGCCGTCGGCATAGAGATGCAACAGCGCGCCGGCCTGGTTGAACGCGGTGGCGGTGAAGGAAATGCCGAACTTCACCGGCGTCAGCGCCAGCCCGCGCAGCAGGCCGTCGCGCGGGTCGGCCGCGAGCAGCGCCGCGCGGCGCGCGCGGTAGTCGCACCGGGCCTCGAGCTCGGCGACCAGCGCAGGCGTCGCGTCGGCCTCGACGCGCTGGTGATAGGGCGTGAGGTCGCGCGGCGCAGGGCCGTAGAAGTTGCGCTTGCGCACGTCGAGCGGATCGAGCCCGGTCGCGAACGCGACCTCCTCGATCACGCGCTCGGCGCCGAGCATGCCCTGCGGGCCGCCGAAGCCCCGGAACGCGGTGTTGGACGGCGTGTTCGTGCACAGCGGCATCGAACGCGCGACGACGGCCGGCCAGAAATAGGCGTTGTCGCAATGGAACAAGGCGCGGTCCGTCACCGGGCCCGACAGGTCGGCCGAGAAACCGCAGCGCGCGGCGTAGGCGAAGTCGACCGCGCGCACGGCGCCGTCGTCATCGAAGCCGACGTCGTAATCGACCTCGAAGTCGTGACGCTTGCCGGTGATGCGCATGTCGTCGTCGCGGTCGGCGCGCAGCTTGGCCGCGCGGCCGAGCCTCTTCGCGGCCAGCGCGGCCAGCGCGGCGAAGCAGTTCGCCTGCGTCTCCTTGCCGCCGAACGCGCCGCCCATGCGCCGCACCTCCACCGTCACCGCGTTCGACGCCAAGCCCAGCACGTGGGCGACGACGTGCTGGACCTCGCTGGGGTGCTGCGTCGAGACGTGGAGCGACACGTCGCCATCCTCGCCCGGCAACGCCAGCGCGACCTGGCCTTCGAGGTAGAAATGCTCCTGCCCGCCGATCGCCATGCGGCCCTTGAGCCGGCGCGGCGCCGCGGC
>JAGWKJ010000047.1 GCA_028865375.1 Hyphomicrobiales bacterium
GCGCCGGACAAGACCGATTGCGACGTGCTGGTGCTCGGCGCCGGCCCCGGCGGCTACACCGCCGCGTTCCGCGCCGCAGACCTCGGCCAGCGCGTGGTCCTCGTCGAGAAGCGCGCAACGCTGGGCGGCGTTTGCCTCAACGTCGGGTGCATTCCGTCCAAGGCGTTGCTGCACGCCGCCAAGGTGATCGAGGATTCGCGCGAGATGGCCGACCACGGCGTTTCGTTCGGGCCGGCCGCCGTCGACGTGGAGAAGCTGCGCGGCTGGAAGTCGGGCGTCGTCTCGCGGCTCGTTGGCGGTCTGTCCACGCTCGCCAAGCAGCGCAAGGTGCGGGTGGTGACCGGCGAAGCGGCGTTCGCGTCGCCCCATTCGGTCGTCGTCAAGGGCGCCGACGGCGAAATGACGCTCACGTTCCGCCACGCCATCGTCGCCTGCGGTTCCGAGCCGGTGAGGCTGCCCTTCATCTCCGAGGACCCGCGCATCGTGGATTCCACCGGCGCGCTCGAAATCGAGGGGCCGCCGGCGCGGATGCTGGTGATCGGGGGCGGCATCATCGGCCTGGAGATGGGCTGCGTCTACGCCGCGCTCGGCACGCGCGTGAACGTCGTCGAGTTGATGGACCAGCTGATTCCCGGCGCCGACCGCGACGTCGTGGCGCCGCTCGCCCGGCGGCTCGAAAAGAAGTTCGAGTCGATCCGGCTGAAGTCGAAGGTGACCGCCGTCGAGGCGACGCCGACCGCCGTGCGCGTCACCATCGAGGGGCCGGACGGCGCCGTGGTCGAGGACTTCGATCGCGTGCTCGTTTCGGTCGGCCGCAGGCCCAACGGCGCCACGATCGGCGCCGACAAGGCCGGCGTCGCGGTCGACGGGCGCGGCTTCATCGCGGTCGACCGGACCATGCGCACCAACGTGCCGCATATCTTCGCCATCGGCGACGTGGTCGGCCAGCCGATGCTCGCCCACAAGGCGACGCACGAAGGCAAGGTCGCGGCCGAAGTCGCCGCCGGCCACAAGTCCGCGTTCGACGCCAAGGTCATTCCCTCGGTCGCCTATACCGACCCGGAAGTGGCGTGGGTCGGCCTCACCGAGGCGGAGGCCAAGGCGAAAGGAATCGACTTCGGCAAGGCGGTGTTTCCGTGGGCGGCGAGCGGGCGCGCGCTGTCGCTGGGCCGCGACGAGGGCTTCACCAAGACGCTGTGGGACAAGAAGACCGACCGCCTGATCGGCGCGGCCATCGTGGGCGTCAACGCCGGCGACCTGATCGCGGAAGCGGCGCTCGCCATCGAGATGGGCGCGGACGCCGAAGACATAGGGCTGACAATCCACCCGCATCCGACGCTGTCGGAGACGTTCGCGATGTCGGCGGAGGCGTGGGCCGGCAGCCTGACCGACCTCTACATGCCGAAGAAGAAGTGAGCGCGGGCGGGGCGGTCCCCATCGGAATCGTCACGGTCTCGGACCGGGCGAGCGCGGGCGTCTACGAGGACCGCGGCGGCCCCGGCATCGAGGCCGCGCTGCGCGACATCCTTGCCTCGGCCTGGCGGCCCGAGCGCCGCCTCGTGCCCGACGAACGCGCGCGGATCGAGGCGGCGATCGCCGAGCTCGCCGACGCGTTCGGCTGCCCGCTGATCCTGACGACGGGCGGCACGGGTCCCGCGCCGCGCGACGTGACGCCCGAGGCGACCGAGGCCGCTTGCGCGCGCCTGCTGCCTGGCTTCGGAGAAGCGATGCGGACGGCGAGCTTGCGCGACGTGCCGACCGCGATCCTGTCGCGCCAGGTGGCGGGCGTCCGCGGCAAATCGCTGGTCGTGAATCTGCCCGGCAAGCCCTCTGCGATCCGCACCTGCCTTGACGCCGTGTTCCCGGCCATCCCCTATTGCGTCGACCTGATCGGCGGCCCGCGGCTGGAGACCGACCCTGCGGTCTGCGTCGCGTTCCGACCGAAGGCCTGAACCGGAGGCGACATTGGGCCAGCTTTCGACCCACGCGCTCGACACCGTCGCCGGCAAGCCGGCGGCGGGGATGCGCGTCGAACTCCTGCGCATCGGGTCGGGCGGCGAGGCGACACCCGTCGCGGAGGCGACCACCAACGCCGATGGCCGCACCGACGGGCCTTTGCTCGGCCCAGACCATTGGGCGCCGGGCCGCTACGAACTTCGGTTCCACGTCGGCGCCTATTTCGCGGCGCGCGGAATCCCCTCGCCGTTCCTCGACGTGGTGCCGATCCGCTTCGCGATGGAAGGCGAGGGCCGCTGGCACGTGCCGCTCGTCGCGTCGCCGTGGAGCTATTCGACCTATCGCGGGAGCTGAACGGATGGCGGAGGCGCCCTATCCGCGCGACATGGCCGGCTACGGTCGGCGCCCGCCGTTCGCCGATTGGCCGGGCGGCGCGCGCGTCGCCGTGCAATTCGTCATCAATTACGAGGAGGGCGGCGAGAACAACGTCCTCCACGGCGACGCCGCGTCGGAGGCGTTCCTGTCGGAAATCGTCGGCGCGCAGCCATGGCCCGGCCAACGCCACCACAACATGGAATCGATCTACGAATACGGCTCGCGCGCGGGCTTTTGGCGCCTGCATCGCATCTTCACGGAGCGCGCGGCGCCCGTCACCGTCTATGCCGTGGCGACCGCGATGGCGCGCGTGCCCGACGTCGTCGCGTCGTGGAACGAGGCCGGCTGGGACGTGGCGACCCACGGCCTGAAATGGATCGAATACAAGGACGCGCCCTACGAGACGGAGCGTGCCCAGCTCGACGAGGCCGTCCGCATCCACGCCGCTTGCGCGGGGAAGCGGCCGCTCGGCTTCTACCAGGGCCGCGCGTCCATGAACACGCTGCGGATCGGCATGGAGGAACAGGGCTTCCTCTATCTCTCCGACAGCTATGCCGACGACCTGCCCTATTGGCTCGAAGGCGAGCGAGGTCCGCAACTGATCGTGCCCTACACGCTCGACGCCAACGACATGCGCTTCGCGACGCCGCAGGGCTTCAACAGCGGCGACCAATTCTTCTCGTACCTGAAGGATTCCTTCGACGTCCTGTACGCCGAGGGCGCGGATCGGCCCAAGATGATGTCGGTCGGCCTGCATTGCCGGCTGGCCGGCCGGCCGGGGCGCGCGGCCGCGGTCGCCCGCTTCGTCGATTACGTGAAGGCGCACGATGCTGCATGGATCGCGACCCGCATCGACATCGCGCGACATTGGATCCGCCGCCATCCGCCGGCGGGCGGATACGGTCCCTCGCATATGCCGCGCGCGCTGTTCGTCGAGCTCTACGGCGACGTCTACGAACACACGCCCGCGGTCGCGGAGGCCGCCCATCGCGTCGGCCTCGGCACGGAATGCGACCGCGTCGATGGCCTCGCCGCCGCGATGGCGAAGGCGGCGGCGACCCTGACGACCGATGCCAAGCTCGCGCTGGTGCGCGCCCACCCCGACCTCGCGGGCAAGTTCGCGGCCGCCAGGCGCCTGACCGCGGATTCGGCCAAGGAACAGGCGGGCGCCGGCCTCGACGCGCTGACGGACGAAGAGCGCGCGCGCTTCACGCGCCTCAACGCCGATTACGTGGCGCGCTTCGGCTTTCCGTTCGTGATCGCGGTAAGGGGCCGCACGAAATCCGACGTGCTGGCCGCCTTCGAGGCGCGGCTTGAGAACGGCCGCGAGGCCGAGCTCGCCGAAGCGCTGGCGCAGATCGACCGCATCGCCGCGCTGCGGCTGAAGGACCGGCTCGGCTGAACTCCGGCCTGGCGGTGGCATTTGGTTACCGATCGTTAACCATTCCGGCCTAACGTCGCGCGCGAGTCATTGCGTCGAGGTCGCGTCATGTTCGGACAGCTCGTTCGGCTGGGTCTCGTCGTGGCGAGCGCCGCGACGGCCCTGCACTTCACCAAGGCGCGCGCCGCCCCGGCGTCCGCCGCCGCGGCGCCTGGCGTCGAAATCGGCTCGGCGACGGGCCTGCCCGTGCCGCGCTTCGTCAGCCTCAAGTTCGACCGCGTCAATTTGCGCGAGGGTCCCTCGATGGACCACCCGACGCTGTGGGTGTTCGAACGCAAGGCGCTGCCCGTCGAGGTCACCGCGGAATCCGAGATGTGGCGGCGCGTCCGCGCGTCGGACGGCGTGACCGGCTGGGTGCTCAATGCCAGCATCGCCGGTCGTCGCACCGCGATCGTCGCGCCATGGAAGCCCAAGGCCGACGCCTACCCCATCTATTCGGGCCCGAACGGAAAGGACGCCGTGGTCGCGCGCCTACAGGTCGGCGTGATCGGCGACGTCACCCATTGCGACGGCAAATGGTGCCGCATCGCCGGCAAGGGATTCGCCGGCGACATCCCGCAGGACGAGCTCTGGGGCGTCTATCCGAACGAAAAGTTCGATTGACCGGCGCCGGGGCGCGCGACGCGGAGGCATGCTAAACTCGGGCGATGGATAGGCCCGGCCCGTTGGAACTCGGCCGCGATTCGCGGCGATTGCGCGTCGAGACGCTGTGGCGGCTGCGCTGGCTGGCGGTCGCGGGCCAAGGCGGCGCCGTCGTGGCCGCCCGCTTCGCGTTCGGCTTTCCGTTGCCGCTCTGGTCGTGCCTCGGCGTCGTCGCCGCGCTGGCCGCCTTCAACCTCGCGCTGCGGTTCACCTATCCGATGCAGGCCCGGCTCGGCGACGATGCGGCGATGGCGGTGCTCGCCTTCGACGTGTTGCAGCTGGCCGCGCTGCTGTTCCTGACCGGCGGCCTGCAGAACCCGTTCGCGCTGCTGTTCCTCGCCCCGGTGATGATTTCTGCCACCGCCCTGCCGCCGGCGCGGACGCTCGCGTTGCTGGCGCTCACCGTGGCTGCGACTTCGACGCTGGCGTTCCGGCACCTGCCGTTGCCTTGGTTCCGCGGCGAGACGGTGACGCTGCCGTTCGAATACGCGCTGGGCGCCTGGGCCTCGATCGTGGTGGGCGCGGCGTTCGTCGCCGTCTACGCGACGCGCGTGGCCAGCGAGGCGCGCGACCTCGCCGACGCGCTCGCCGCGGCCGAGCTCGTGCTGGCGCGCGAGCAGCACCTGTCGCAGCTCGACGGGCTCGCCGCGGCGGCGGCCCATGAACTCGGCACGCCGCTGGCCACGATCGCGCTGGTGTCGAAGGAGCTCAGCCGAGCCTGCGAGGGCGGCGCCCAGGCCGACGACCTAGCGCTGCTGTCGACGGAGGTCGCGCGCTGCCGGGCGATCCTGGGCAAGCTGTCCTCGCTGGGCGCGCAGGATTCGGGACCGCTGGCGACGATCACCATCGGCCATCTCGTCGAGGAAGCGGTGGCGCCGCACCGCCACTTCGGGGTCGAGATCGCGGTCGTCGAGCGCGGCGACGGACCGGAACCGGCGCGGCGGCGCAACGCGGCGCTGCTGTACGGGCTGGGCAACATCGTCGAGAACGCGGTCGATTTCGCGCGGACCAAGGTGACCGTCACGGCGACCTGGGACGCCCGGACCGTCTCGCTGGTCGTCGCCGACGACGGACCGGGCTTCGCGCCCGACATATTGGCGCGCATCGGCGAGCCCTACGTGACGACGCGGCCGGCGGCCGAGCGCGGCGGGGAGGCCGACGACCACGGGCTGGGGCTCGGGCTGTTCATCGCGCTCAGGATGTTGGAGCGCGGCGGCGGCAAGGTCTCGGTGCGCAACGCCATCACGCCGCGGACGGGGGCGCGGATCACCGTCGAATTTCCCCGTTCGGCCTTCGAGCGCGACGACAAGTCGCGGGCGCCGGCCCATCGACCGGCCGCGGAAGGCTTGGCGCCGGCGCCGATCGCCGCCACATCGACCCGCTAGGGGGGACCATGAGCGACAGCCGCACGACGAACGACGCGCCGGCGAACGGCGTCGGGCCGGACCCGAGCCTGCTGATCGTCGACGACGACAAGCCGTTCCTCGCCCGCCTCGCGCGTGCGATGGAGACCCGCGGCTTCGTCGTGCAGACCGCCGAGAGCGTGGCCGAGGGCATCGCAGCCATCGACCGCAAGCCGCCCGCCTATGCGGTGATCGACATGCGGCTGGGCGACGGCAACGGTCTGGACGTGATCGCCCGCCTCAAGGAGCGGCGCGCCGACGCGCGCGGCGTCATCCTCACCGGCTACGGGGCGATCGCCTCGGCCGTCACCGCGGTGAAGCGCGGCGCGTTCGACTATCTCGCCAAGCCGGCCGACGCCGACGACGTGTATGCGGCGCTGACCGAGGCCAGGATCGGCTCGGAGGACTTGCCCGAACACATGATGTCGGCCGACCGCGTACGGTGGGAGCACATCCAGCGCATCTACGAATTGTGCAACCGCAACGTCTCGGAGACGGCGCGGCGGCTCGACATGCACCGTCGCACGCTGCAACGGATCCTCGCCAAGCGCGCGCCCAAATAGGCGCGCCATGGGGAGATCGGCGCGCCCAACTGGGCGCGCGCCGCGAAGAAACCTGCGCGCCGAAGCCGGCGCGCACGGCCTTCAGAGCGGCTTCAGGCCGGCTTCGATCTCGGCGCGCCGCGGCTCGAGGAACGGCGGCAGCGACAGGCGCTCGCCGAGCCTGTCCATCGGCTCGTCGACGGCGAAGCCGGGACCGTCGGTGGCGATCTCGAACAGCACGCCGCCGGGCTCGCGGAAATAGAGCGAGCGGAAGTAGTAGCGCTCGACCTCCCCGCTGGTGGGCACGCGCAGCGAACGCAGGCGGTCGGTCCATTGCGTCAGCGTGCCGGGCGAGGGCGTGCGGAACGCGACGTGGTGCACGCCGCCCGCGCCCTGCCGCGCGCGGGCCAGCGACGCGTCGGCGACGACGTGCAATTCACCCTGCGCCCCGCCGTCGCCGAAGCCGAACACGTGCGCCGTGCCGTCCGGGCACTCGTAGGTGCGGGCATGGACCATGTTCAATGCCCCTTCGAGGAAGGCCTTGGTCGGCTCCAGCTCGGCGACCGTCATCGCGATCGGCCCGAGGCCGCGGATTTGCTCGGCCGCCGGAGGCGCATCCGCGCCCTCGACCGGATGCGCTTCGCCCGTGGGATCGACGACGAGCGCGAGCCGCTGGCCTTCCCCGTCTTCGAAGTCGAGCGTCGCGCGGCCGTCGCGCTTCACGATCTCGCCGGCCGCCACGCCGTCGGCGGCGAAGCGGGACTTCCAGGCGCGCAGCGCGTCCTCGCCGGCCACGCGAAAGCCGGTGCGCGACACCGCGCCCGACCCGCGCCGTTCCCGTGCGGCGGGCCAATCGAAGAACGTGATGTCGGTGCCCGGGCTGGCGACCCCGTCGGCGTAAAACAGGTGATAGGCCGACACGTCGTCCTGGTTCACGGTCTTCTTCACGAGGCGCAACGCGAGCGCGCGGGTGTAGAAGTCGCGGTTGCCCTTCGCCCGGGCGGTGACGGCCGTGAGATGATGGAAGCCGGTGAGTTGCAGGGTCATGGCGCCCTCCTTCGACGCCCATGTGGACCCGCCGCGACGGTTTGACGAGCGCGGCCGCGCAAGGACGGCCTTGCGGCTTCGGCGGCGCTTGACCCGGACCGCGAATCGCCCGCCCATTGCGCCATGGAACGAATTCTCGCCGGCAAGCTCGCCGCCGGCCTCCCGCTGACGGCGATCGGCGTGATGAGCGGCACCTCGGTGGACGGCATCGACGTGGCGCTGTTGGAGACCGACGGTCGTGCGCAAGTGCGGGCCGGGCCGGCGGCGACCTATCCCCAACCGCCCGATCTGGCGCAAGAGATCCTCGAGGTCGCCGGCGATCCCGCGCGCGGCCGCGCCGATCCGTTCGAAGAGCTCGAAGGCGCGGTGGCCGATGCGCATGCCGGAGCGGTCGAGCGATTCCTGGCGGATTTTGCGATCCCCCGGACGAGCGTCGACTTGGTCGGTCTGCACGGCCAGACCGTGCTGCACGAGCCCCGGCGACGCTTCACGCGCCAATTGCTCGACGGCGAGCGGGCGGCCAAACGACTCGGCCTGCCGGTCGTGTTCCGCTTCCGCCACGCCGACGTGGCGGCGGGCGGCGAGGGCGCGCCGCTGCTGCCGCTCTACCATCGCGCGCTGGCGTCCGGGCTCGAAAAGCCGCTCGCGGTGCTCAATCTGGGCGGCGTCGGCAACGTGACCTGGCTCGGCGAGGGGCCCAATGGCGGCGAGGTCCTCGCCTTCGACACCGGCCCCGCCAACGCCCCGCTCGACGATTTCCTGCGCGCGCGCCGGGGGGCTTCACGCGACGAAGGCGGCGCTCTCGCCGGCGCCGGGTGGGCGGACGGCGCCGCCATCGCGCGCTTCGCCGCCGATCCCTATTTCGCCGCCAAGCCGCCGAAGTCGCTCGACCGCAACCATTTCCGTACGCTCGCCGCGTCGCTGGTCGCCGACTTGTCCGACGCCGACGGCGCAGCGACGCTGACGGCGGCGATCGCCGAATCCGTGGCGGTGGCGGCCCGGCACTTCCCGGCCCCGGCGCGTCGCTGGCTCGTCTGCGGCGGCGGCCGCCGCAATGCGACGTTGATGCGTGCCTTGGCGGCGCGGCTCGCCACGGCGGTCGAGCCCGTCGAGGCGGTCGGCTGGGACGGCGACAACCTCGAAGCCCAGGGCTTCGCCTATCTCGCCGTGCGCTCGGTGCGCGGCCTGCCGCTCAGCCTGCCGACGACGACCGGCGTGCCGCGCCCGATGACCGGTGGGGAAACGCGGATGCCGGGGACATGACGGTGCACATGAAATATTGACTTCCCCCCTCCCTCGGCCTATTCGCACGCCGTTCACGTCCGAGCCCGACTCCGACGCGCCGACCGGGGCCAGACCCCGGAGGCCCACGCCCGACAGCGCGATGCGCCCTCGGGCGCGAAAGCGTTTGGGGCGGGCCAAACCGGGGTCGGTCCATGTTCGAAAGCCTTTCGGACAAGCTCTCGGGCGTCCTCGACCGGCTGACCGGTCGCGGCGCACTGTCGGCCGCCGACGTCGACGCCGCCCTGCGCGAGGTGCGCCGCGCGCTGCTCGAAGCCGACGTCAACCTCGAAGTCGCGCGCGCCTTCGTCGAGAACGTCCGCCAGAAGGCGGTCGGCGCGGAGATCGTGAAGTCGGTCCGGCCCGGCCAGATGGTCGTCAAGCTCGTCCACGACGCGCTGGTCGAGACGCTCGGCGGCGAGGATTCCGGCCTCGATCTCGCGGCCGCCCCGCCGGTCGCCGTGATGATGGTCGGCCTGCAAGGCGCCGGCAAGACCACGACCGCCGCCAAGATTGCCAAGCGCCTCGCCGAACGCGAGAAGCGCAAAGTGCTGATGGCCTCGCTCGACGTGAAGCGGCCGGCCGCCCAGGAACAGCTCGCCGTGCTCGGCCGCCAGGTCGGCGTCGAAACGCTGCCCATCGTGGCGGGCCGCGGGCCGGTCGAGATCGCGCGCGCGGCCTTGGAAGACGCGCGGCTGCGCGGCTTCGACGTCGTCATCTTGGACACCGCCGGCCGCACGCATGTCGACGAGCCCCTCATGGCCGAGATGGCCGAAATCAAGGCGGCCGCGAACCCGCACGAGATCCTGCTCGTCGCCGACGCGTTGACCGGCCAGGACGCGGTCAACCTCGCCAAGAGCTTCGACGAGCGCGTCGGCGTGACCGGCATCGTGCTCACGCGCGTCGACGGCGACGGCCGCGGCGGCGCCGCCCTCTCGATGCGCGCCGTCACCGGCAAGCCGATCAAGCTCATCGGCGTCGGCGAGAAGATGGACGCGCTGGAAGGCTTCCATCCCGGCCGGATCGCCGACCGCATCCTGGGCATGGGCGACGTCGTCTCGCTGGTCGAGAAGGCCGCCGCCAACATAGACGCAGAAAAGGCCGCCAAGGCGGTCGAGAAGATGCGCCGGGGCAAGTTCGACCTCGACGACCTTTCCGACCAGCTCGCGCAGATCGAAAGGCTCGGCGGGCTGGGCGGCATCATCGGCATGTTGCCGGGCGTCGCCAAGATGAAGGACCAGATCGCCGCCGCCGGCGTCGACGACAAGATGGTGCGCCGCCAGCGCGCGATCATCTCCTCGATGACGCCCAAGGAGCGGCGCGACCCCGACGTTCTCAAGGCCTCGCGCAAGAAGCGCGTCGCGGCCGGCGCCGGCGTGAAGGTCGAGGACGTCAACAAGCTGCTGAAACAGCATCGCCAGATGGCCGACGTGATGAAGGCGATGGGCGGCGCCAAGCGCGGCGGCATGATGGGCAAGCTCGGCCAGATGATGGGCATGGGCGCGGGAATGGGCGGGGGAATGCCCGCGCCGTCGCCCGAGGAAATGGAAGCGCTCGCCAAGCGCTACGGCCTGCCGGGCCAAGGGTTCGCCGCCGGCGCGCCCGGCATTCCCGACGCGCCGCCGCCCGACGTTTTCGCAAAACCGAAGTTTCCGGGCCTGGCCGGCCTCGGCGGCTTCGATCCGTTCAAGAAGAAATGACCGCCAACCCATTCTCCCGGCTCTCCGCCGGGAGCGACTTGCGCCGGGCATCCGGCGACGTGAAAGGAAGAACCGAATGTCCCTGAAGATCCGCCTGTCCCGCTGGGGCGCCAAGAAGCATCCGCACTACCGCATCGTGATCGCCGACGCGCGCGCGCCGCGCGACGGCCGCTTCATCGAGAAGATCGGCACCTTCGATCCGCTGAAGAAGCGCGACGACGCGGCGCGCCTCTCGCTCGACGTCGAGAAGACGAAGGAATGGCTCGCCAAGGGCGCCCAGCCGACCGACCGCGTGCTGCGCCTGCTCGACGGGCTGGGCCTGATGAAGCGCGAAGCGCAGAACAATCCCGAAAAGGCCAAGCCCAAGAAGAAGGCGCAGGAACGCATCGTCGCGGCGGCGGCCGCCGCCGAGAAGGCCGCCGAAGCGCCGGCCGCCTGAGCGTGACGCGGGGCGCCCGCATCCGGGTCGGCACGTTCGGCGCGCCACACGGCGTGCGCGGCGAAATCCGGCTGAAGTCGCTCACCGCCGACCCGTCCTCGATCGCGGCCTATGGCCCGCTCGAGGACGCCGACGGCGCGCGGCGCTTCGAGATCGCCTCGGTTCGTCCTCTGCGCGACGCCATGCTGATCGCGCGGGTCGCCGGCGTGGGCGACCGCGACGCGGCCGCCGCGCTGACGGGCGTGGCGCTGTTCGTCGACCGCGCCCGGCTGCCGGCGCCCGAAGCGGGCGAATATTACCACGCCGACCTGATCGGCCTCGAAGCGCGCGACGCCTCGGGCGCCAAGGTCGGCCGCATCGTCGGCATCGAGAACCACGGCGCC
>JAGWKJ010000048.1 GCA_028865375.1 Hyphomicrobiales bacterium
CTGCCGGGCGGTTTGGCCAGCAGCGCCCACGAATAAGAGAGCCCGCCGTTGGCGGGCGACGTCGAATTTGGATTGAACGATCCGGCGCCGTCGAGCGTGACCACCATTCCCCGATAGTTCGGGCCTGAGGTCGAAGCGACCGCCGTCGGTCGGGCCTCGACGGTGGCGACGACGACGTCGTCATGCGACGAGAAGAGGGCGTTCGAAACTTCAAGCTGCACGATCGACAATTTCAACGCCGGACCGCCGCCGACCAGCCGCGAGTCAGCGAACGTGTCGGCGCGCGCGTCGGCGCGCGCGACGATCAGGCCGCCGACCACGACCTCGTGCGACGCCGGGGCGGTGACGTCCGGACTGACGACGTAAGTGTCGCTGCGGGCGGGGACGGCTACGTCCTTCGAAAACGTCCCGTCGAGGCTGGCCAGGGTCGCGGCGACCGGATGGTCGGCGGCGTTGCGGATGCGCCACGCCGTGTATTCGACGCCGGAACGGGAAATTCGCCCGACTGACGCGAGCCTCGGCGAACAATCGTCGTCGCAACGGCCGTCATCCTCGCCGTCGACGGGAACACTCGCCGCGCCGTTGAAGACGGCGACGTCAAGCGGGACGCCGGCGGCGGGGACCTTGAACGCCGTCGTCAGCGAAGTCGGCGCGACGATCGAACCGGCCAGTTGATCTCCAAGCGCGAGCACGGACCATCGAGCCGCGAGCGGGTCGCCGTTCGGGTCCGACGAAGCCGATCCGTCGAGCGCCGCGTCGGCGCCCGGGGACGCCAGCAAGGCCCGGCCCGCGACGGCGGTCGGCGCCGACTGAACCGAGGATATGACGACGGTCGACGGTCGACTCTGCGACGTGCCGTCGGAAACGATCAATTGCGCGACGTATTCGCCCGGAATGTCGGCCACGAAGTCGGGCCGGACCGCATCGGCCGCGCTCAACGAAGCGGCGCTGCCCACGGGCGTCGAGATCAACGCCCAGTGGTAATTCAGCGCGCCGCCCGCGACGTCGGTGGAGCGCGACCCGTCAAGCGTGACCGTGGCGCCCGGCACGACGCGCCGCTCTGCGCCCGCGTCGGCCACGGGAGCGACGTTCGAAGTCGACACGACCGTCGTCGCGAATCGCAGCCCGCCTCCCGCGCCCGCATCGGTTCCTTCTCGGCCGTCCCCTGCGCCGCCGCCTCCAACCGCGACTTGCACGACGTAGTCGCCGGCGACGTCCACCGTAAGCGTCGCGCGTCCGTCGGCGCCGACGCCGAGCTCGGTCTTGCTGCCGGCCGGTCGCGCGACCAACGCCCAAGTCGCCTCGCCCATCTTGTCGCTCGGCACGTAGGTGCCGTCGGCGTCGAATTCCGCGGTCTTGCCGACTTGGACGAGCTGTGTCGGTCCCGCGCTCGGTTTCGCGGGAAGTCGCCCGGACGTCGAGAACGCGACATAGGCGGGGCGGCTCGTGCGCCCGTCAGGATCGGTCACTACAAGTCGCGCGACGTATCGCCCGGGCCGGTCGGCGGTGAATTGCGGGCGCACCGCGCCGGTCGCCGACAGCGCAGCGGAGCTCGTCGTCGGCTTGCGGACCAACGTCCACGCATAGGCCAGGGGCCGGCCTGAAACGTCGACCGAACGCGATCCGTCGAGGCCGACGGTCGCCCCCTGCGCGATCATCCGGTCGTCGCCGGCGACTGCGAGGGGCACGACGTCGGCCGTCGACACCGTCACTTCGGAAGCCTCGGCGTCGCCGTCGCGCGAGCGCACGACGAGCTTGAGGACATAATCGCCTGCTTGGTCGGCTACGAAAGTCGGTCGCGGAACCGAGGGATCGGACAGCGAGGCGGCGCTGGATGCGGGCTTGGAAACGAAACTCCACGAATATCGCAACCGGGTCCCATTCGCGGAAATCGAACGCGAGCCGTCCAGCGTGACTTTATCGCCGGCGGCGACATGTTGGGCGTCGCCCGCGTCGGCCGCGACCGATATTCGTCGATTCGCGATCACGCCCGCGTCGCCGCCACCGAACGGATCGCGTGCCTGCGCTCCTTGGGTCAGCAGCAAAAGAACGGATGCCGCCAGGATCAAAGACAAGCGCCGGCATTCGCCGAATCGCGCAATCAACGACATAGCAATAACGGGCCGAAGCCCCCTTCAGTCGAAGACCGACAATTCTGTCTTCCGCCGCGGAGTGTGAATTTTGGATGCACCGACTGTCAAGCGGCACCCGCGATCTTTTCCACGACGGACTATGCCCATCGCGCCGGATCGCGCGACGTTCGCCGAGACGGCGTCAAATCAGTGGCGTGATTTCAAATTCACCGCGCGTTGCGATAAGGTGCCGGGCATTGGACACGGATTGCGACCGCGATGTTTTTTGCTTCCGATGCATCAGGATTTCCGGGAAATTTCGCCGATCAGCTGTCCGGCGACGGAACGATCGAAAAGGCGAACGTCGATCGGGCGCTTCGGGCCTCCGCCGAAAGCGGGGTGCGGTTCGACCGCGTCCTGACCAAGCTCGGGCTGCTGTCCGAGGACGAACTCGCGGCGAAGCTAGCCGAATTTCTCGGCATCCAAAGCATCGGCCCGGAAGCGCTGCCTTCGCCGCCGCCGGACGTCGACGGACTGTCGGTCGAGTTCCTCAAACGCCGCGGCATCGTCCCGGTTTCGATCCAGTCCGGCTTCCTCGAATTGGCGGTCGTCGATCCGTTCGACTCCGATTCGATCGGCGCCGTCGAATATCTGACGGGCCTCGAATGCCGTCTGCGATTGATGTCGCCCGCGACTTCGGAGGTGGCGACGGAACGACTGTCCGACGGCGGCGTCGACAACACGACGCGGGAGACGCCCGACGCGCGCTTCGCGTCCGCCGACGGCGACCTGCGCCGTCTCGAGGAAATGGCGAACGAGGCGCCCATCATCAAACTCGTCAACCAGATCCTGGCCAAGGCCGTGGAATCCGGCGCGTCCGACGTGCATCTGGAGCCGGAGCCCGCCGGACTCGTCGTTCGCATGCGTCACGACGGCGCCTTGGCGACGTATCAGGTCCTGCCGCCGGGCGTTCGCGCCGCGGTTGCCTCCCGCGTGAAGATCATGTCGAGGCTGGACATCGCCGAGCGACGCCTGCCCCAGGACGGTCGCATGAAAATGCCCGTTCGCGGCATCGACGTCGACTTTCGCGTCGCGACGCTGCCGACCATGCACGGCGAGGCCGTCGTGATCCGGGTGCTCGACGGCCGAAACGTCCGCCTCGGGTTCGACGCGCTCGGGTTCGACGACGACGCGACCGTCAGAATCCGTTCGGCGATCTCGAACCCGAACGGGCTCGTATTCGTCACCGGGCCGACGGGGAGCGGCAAGACGACGACCCTTTACGCGGCGCTGGCCGAGCTGAACCGCCCCGACGCCAAGTTGTTCAGCGTGGAAGATCCGGTCGAATACCAACTGCGGGGCGTGAACCAGGTGCAGGTCGAACCGGCGATCGGGCTCGACTTCCCGACCGCGTTGAAGGCCATCCTGCGCCAAGATCCGGACGTCGTGATGATCGGCGAAGTCCGCGACGCCCAGACGGCGCGAATTGCGGTCCAAGCTTCCCTCACCGGTCATCTCGTCCTTTCCACGCTGCACACGAACGGCGCGGCGGCCGCCGTGGTCCGTCTCGCCGACATGGGCGTCGAACGCTTCCTGATCGCCTCCACGCTCCGGGCGGTGGTCGCGCAGAGATTGGTCCGCAAGCTGTGCACGCGGTGCGCGCGGGCGGCGGACCCGGCAGCCGTGGCGGCCACGTTCTCGGCCATGGGCGCAGAACCGAACGGCGCCGGAAGTTATCTCGAACCGGCCGGTTGCTCCACTTGCAGGGGAACCGGCTACGTCGGGCGCACCACGATCCATGAGTTCATCGAAGTCGGCGCCGCGATGCGCGAAGCCATCCTGCGCGGCGGCGCCGACCGCGAGATCGGACGCGCTGCGATCGCTTCTGGAATGAAAAGGATGATCGACCGCGGATTGGAAAAGGCGGCGCTGGGCGAAACGAGCCTTCAAGAAGTCTTTCGCGCCGTGGGGTCGGATTGATGACGGACTTCCGATATGCCGCCTACGGGCCCAAGGGCGAGGAGTTCCATGGAACGCTGTCCGCCGCGTCGCCGGCCGAAGCGGAAAAGCGGATCGCCGCCATGGGCTTGGTCGCCTATTCGCTCTCGAGAGGCGGCGTATTTCGCGCCGGCGCGTTCCGGTTCGGCGAACCCGCGTTCTTCGGTCGCGGGATACCCCGCGGCGCCGTCGCCGCTTGGACGGCAGACCTCGCCGCCCTGCTCGAAGCCTCGGTGCCGTTGCACGACGCGCTGCGCACCACCGCCACCGCCGTGGACGGGCGAGCGCTGCGGGAGGCGGTCGATGGCGTCGCCGCCGCCGTTTCGGACGGCAAATCGCTGGCCGACGCGCTGGCCGGCGCCGGCGATGCGTTCGGCCCGGAATATGTGAGCGTGGCGAGGGCGGGCGAAGCCGCCGGCGGTCTCGGGACGGCCATGCGCGAACTCGCCGACCTCGTCGAACGGAGGGAGCGGTTCCGGGCCAATGTCGCATCCGCGCTGATCTATCCGGGCATTCTCGTCGCGACGGGACTCGCTTCGACCGCGACCGTCGTCGGCTTGCTGGCGCCGGCCATCGAACCGGTCTTCGCGGACGCGCACCGGCCGATGCCGCTCGGCCTCCGCTTCGCGGTGGCAGTCACCGACAATTGGCGCGAGGGGGCCGCCCTCGCCGGCGCGGTCGCAACGCTTTCGCTGTCGCTTGTCCTTTCGGCGCGATCCGACCCGCCGCTGCGCGCGAAGCTCGACGGCTGGAAGCTGCGCACGCCCTTCGCCGGTCCGCTGATCGCCAAACTCGAAGCCGCCAAGTTCGCCCGGACGGCGGGTTCCCTGGTCAGCGCGGGCGTGCCGGCGCTGCAAGCCCTGTCGCTCGCCCGGGACTTGCTCGGCAACGCCGCGATGGCGGCCGAGGTTCACGCCGCCGTCGAGCGGACGCGCGACGGCGAGCCGATCGCGCGGGCGTTCGCGCGCGTCCGGTCGTTTCCGCCGTTTCTCGGCCGCATGTTGGCGATCGGCGAAGACGCGCGACGCCTCGGTCCGACCATGACGCGCGCCGCGGGCGTGCTCGAGCGACAGGCGGCCGACGCCACGGAACGGGCGCTCGCGATCTTGACGCCGGCCTTGACGATCGTCATCGCCGCGATGGTCGGCGGGCTGATTTTCCTGACGATGACGTCGATCCTCGACCTCAACGACCTGGCGACCCGGTGAGCGCGTCGCGCCTCCCGCGCCCGTCGGCGCCCCGCGCGGGCCTCGAAGGCTTCACTCTGCTCGAGACTTCGCTGGCGGTCGCCATCGCGGCGGCGGCGGCCCTCGCGGTCATGTCGGCGCTGCGACCGCCGTCCGCCGGTCGCAGGATGGACGACGCGGTTTCTTCGTTCGTCGCCGACTTGCGGTCGGCGCGCGCGCGGGCGATTTCGGCCGGCTCGCCGATCGACGTCGTATTGGACGTCCAAACGCGAACCTACACGCGTCCGGGCCGCTCGGCGGCCCGCTTTCCCGTCGGCAGCGTCCTTTCGGTGACGTTCGCCCGCTCGCGCGCGGTCGGCGCGGAGATCGGCGGCTTCAGGTTCTATCCCGACGGCGGGTCCTCCGGCGGAACGCTCCGCGTGAACTTGGGCGGCGAGAATCGGGTCGTGGCCTTGGACTGGCTCACTGGCCGCGCGACCGTCGAACGATGAGCGCAAGCGACGACGAGGGATTCACGCTGCTCGAGACGCTCGTGGGGCTGGCAATATTCGTCTTCGCCTTCGCAGCGATGGTCCGGGCGGCGACGGATGGAATGCGACACGCGGCGCGGGCCGACGTCACCAGACGCGCCACGCGCGTCGGCCAAGTCCTTTTGGCGGCCTGGTCGGTCGAGGCGGGGCGAGCCGTCGGACGCCGCGAAGGCGTGGAATCGGGAATGGCTTGGACGCTCGACGAGACGCCATATCGGCCGGCATTCGCGCCCCGGGCCAAGCTCGCCGCCGGCACGATCCGGGTCTATGCCGGCCGAACGCCCGGCGGCCGCGCCGTCGTGACGTTCACGGAGATCAAGGCGTCGGCGCCGTGAACCGGGGCGCCGCGCGCGCGCCGGACGGCGACGACGGATTCTCGCTGCTCGAGCTTCTGGTCGCGCTTGCGCTGACGGTCGTCCTGGTCGCAGCGATCGGAGAGGCGTTGCGCTTCGCGGCGGGCGAGCGACGGATCGCGCTCGAACGGAATTCCGGCGAACGCGCGTCCGACCTCGCGCGGGCGATCGGCCGTCTCGTCGAGAGATCGTTCCCCGCCCGTGCGGTCGACGCGCGAAAAGTCGCGCGCTCGGCGTTCGTGGGCGGACCCGGCGACCTCCGATTCGTCTCGATCGGCGTCGGCGAGACCCTGCCCGCAGGGCTGCTGGCCGTTGCAGTGTCCGGACCGCACGCGGGAGCGCGGCGGTGCGAAATCTCGTGGCGGGACTTCCGCGCCGGAGACTTTTTCGCGTCGGAGCGATCGCCCGGCGACCGGTGGATCGACGAGTACGGCGTCGCCGCTCTGCGCTTCCGTTACCATGCGCCGGCCCGGCCCGGCTCGTCTGCCAGCTGGAGCGATCGATGGTCCGACGCCGACGCGCTGCCGGACGCCACCGAAATCACCGTGATTGCGATCCAGAACGGGGTCGAACGCCGCGCCGTCTACGTCGCGGCCATGCCAGTCCGGCCCTGACGCCCCCATCCGCAGGGTTCGAAAGCTGCGTTTTCGTGGCTCTGGTCATGCGAATCGGGCGTCCTCCCTAGAGATATGTCGCCCGCATCCGATAAGGCGGGATTATCGGACCCGCGACCCGCCTCCCCGGCGCGGCGGTGCGGCGACGACGGTCTTCGGATCGGCCTGCGCTTCCCTCCGATCTGACGGATTGAGCGTGAGTCAATCAACTGGCTTTTCCGTCAAATGCGATTGGTCTCTCTGGAGTGCGGATTGCAAGTTGCTGCCAGCCGATCCAAGGCGTACTATCCGACGAGGGGCGAGACGCTTTCAGGTGAGCCCATCGCGGCGGATCGCTTTAGCGGCACAAATATGAACCTCGGCTATAGTTTGAGCGATGTCTGGTATCAGATGAACAATGGCATTTATCAACGGCACTCGCACTTATGGCAATGCGATAATATTCTCTTTGGCGCAGACGATATCCGACACCACTCGGCGACCATACAGATGAATTTCATCTGTAATTTAAATTGGACTTTGACATGAAGGCGGTCATCTTGGCTGGCGGCTTAGGAACACGAATTTCTGAAGAGTCGCATCTTCGTCCGAAACCGATGATCGAAATCGGTGGAAAGCCAATTTTATGGCACATAATGAAAATTTATTCGAGCCACGGTATATATGAGTTCGTGATTTGTCTTGGCTATAAAGGATATATTATTAAAGAATATTTCTACAATTATTTTCTTCATTCTTCAGACGTTACGATCAATACCAAGACGAACGAAATTGTCTATCACGATACGACTGCAGAACCTTGGCGCATAACTCTTGTCGATACTGGAGAGGATACGTTGACCGGCGGGCGGCTGAAACGTGTGGCGCGCTATGTGGATACCGGGGAACCCTTCTGCTTCACCTACGGCGACGGGGTCGCGGATCTCGATGTCGCCGCATTGGTCAAGTTTCACCAAGCGCATGGGCGAGCGGCCACGCTTACGGCGGTCGTGCCGCCGGGCAGATACGGAGCGATCTCGATCGACGGAGATCGGGTAGAGCGTTTCGTGGAAAAGCCGCCGGGTGATCGGGCTCTCATCAATGGCGGGTTTTTCGTATTGAATCGATCGGTCATCGATCACATCGACGGCGACGGTACGTCATGGGAAGGCGCCCCATTGGAACGTCTTGCGGCGTCAGGTGAACTGATGGCGTTTCGCCACGACGGCTTTTGGCAACCCATGGACACTTTGCGCGACAAGAATCTGTTGGAAGCGGAATGGGCGTCCGGTCGCGCGCGCTGGAAGGTCTGGAAGTGAAATCTGCCGCCCCAAGCGCCGGCTTTTGGCGGGGACGGCGCGTCCTGCTGACCGGCCACACCGGCTTCAAGGGCGGATGGGCCGCGTTGTGGCTTCGCCGGTTGGGTGCGGTCACGACCGGATTCGCTTTGGCGCCGACGATCAATCCTTCGCTTTTCGAGTTGGCGGAGATCGGGCGCGATCTCGACTCGCGCATCGGGGACGTGCGGTCGCGGCAGGCGTTGCGAGAGGCGGTGGACGCGGCCGCACCCGAAGTCGTCCTGCATTTCGCCGCCCAGCCGATCGTGAGGCAAGGCATTGCCGCGCCCGTCGCGACGTTCGACGTCAATGTCATGGGGACCGTCAATCTGCTTGAGGCGCTGCGCCTTCGTCCCGGAGCGACGCGAATTCTCGTCGTTACCTCGGACAAGGTCTATGCAAACGCAGAAGCGGGCCACGCGTTCCGGGAACGCGACCGGCTCGGCGGCAAGGAGCCATATTCGGCGTCGAAAGCGGCGGTGGAACTGGTGACCGCGGCCTATCGCGCGACCTATTTCGCGCCCAAGGGCGTGGCGGTGGCGACGGCGCGCGGCGGCAACGTCGTGGGCGGCGGCGACTTCGGCGAGGATCGCCTCGTCCCCGACGTCGTGCGGGCTTGGTCGGCGCGCTCGCGCCCGACCTTGCGCATGCCGCATGCGACGCGGCCTTGGCAGCACGTGCTCGATTGCGTCGCCGGCTACCTCGTCTACGCGGAGAGGATGGGCGACGCGTCGATCCCCGCCGCGCTCAATTTCGGGCCGGCTTCCGCCGGTTCCGTCACCGTGGCCGACTTGACCCGCGCGATGCTGCGCGCGCTCGGCGCCGAGCCGGAGTTCGATGCGGCCGACGACGGTTCCACCGCCAACGAAATGTCGGCGCTGGGCGTCGATTCCCGGTTGGCGGAGGAAACGATCGGAGCGAGGAACCGCCTCGACGCGACAAGGGCGGTCGAATGGACGGCCGATTGGTACAAGCGCGCGCGGTCGGGCGAAAATCCTCGCACGACGACATTGGACCAGATCGAGGCTTGGACGGCGCTCGGGGAATCGTAGGCGATGGACGGAACCAAGACGCGCAAGTGCCGGTCGTGTTCGGCGACGCTCGACGACGTGTTCGTCGATCTCGGCGAGACGCCCCTGGCGAACTCCTTCCTGACGGAAGACGAGGCGTCTTCGGGACGCGAGCGACGCTATCCGCTGGTCGCGCGGGTCTGCCGCCGCTGCTTCCTCGTCCAGGTCGACGATCCCGTGCGTCCGGACGACATCTTTTCCGACTATGCCTATTTTTCGTCGACGTCCTCGTCGTGGGTCGAACACGCTCGCGCCTACGCCTTGGAGGCTCGCCGGCGCTTCGGCCTCGGCGACCGCTCGCTCGTCGTGGAAGTCGCGGCGAACGACGGCTACCTCCTCCAACATTTCGCGCACTTGGGCGTGCGCACGCTCGGGATCGAACCGGCCGCCAACGTCGCGGAAGCCGCGCGCGCGAAGGGCATCCCGGTCGAGGTCGCCTTCTTCGGCGCCGAGACCGCCGGGCGGCTCGCGCGCGGGGGGGCGTCCGCGGACTTGATGGTCGCCAACAACGTGCTGGCGCACGTGCCAGACATCCGCGATTTCCTCGCCGGCTTCCCCGTCCTGCTGGCGCCGGGCGGCGTCGCCACGTTCGAGTTTCCGCACCTGCTGAACCTGATCCGCGAGGTGCAGTTCGACACGATCTATCACGAGCATTTCTCCTACCTCTCGCTGCTCGCCGTCGAGCGCGCGTTCGCCGACGCCGGGCTCGTCGCCTTCGACGTCGAGGAATTGCCGACGCACGGCGGCTCGTTGCGCCTGTTCGCGCAACGCGCGGGCGGCGGAAGGCCGGAGGGCGCGAAGCTCGGGGCGCTGCGGGAGCGGGAGCGCGCCGCGGGGTTGGACCGGCTGGACGGCTACCGCGGCTTCGCGCCGCGGGTGGAGGCCGTGAAGGCGGGCTTCCGTTCGTTCCTGTCCCGCGCGCGGGCCGAAGGCAGGACGGTCGCGGCCTATGGCGCGGCCGCGAAGGGCAACACCTTCCTCAACGTTTGCGGAATCGGTCGCGACGACCTCGTCTGCGCGTTCGACCGCAGCCCCGCCAAGCAAGGCAAGCTGACGCCCGGCTCGCATCTCCCGATCCTGGCGCCGGAGCGGATCGAAGAAATCCGTCCCGACTACCTGCTCGTCCTGCCATGGAACCTGATCGACGAGATCCGCGGCGAACTGGGATCGATCGCGGCCTGGGGCGGCCGATTGGTGACCGCGGTCCCCGACGTCCGCACATGGCCGCCATGAAGTTCGCCGCGACCGGAATCGAGGGCGTGGTTCGCGTGTCGCCCGAGCCGGCGCGCGACGGGCGCGGGTTCTTCGCGCGCCTGCACTGCGCCGACGAGTTCGCGCGCGCGGGCCACCCGTTCGCGCCGGCGCAGACGAGCCTGTCGCGCAACGACGCGGCGCTGACGCTGCGCGGGATGCATTGGCGCGCGGCGCCGTTCGCGGAGACGAAGCTGGTGCGGGTGGTGCGCGGCGCCGCCTTTGACGTGGCCGTCGACCTCCGGCCCGGCAGCCCGACGTTCCGCGCTTGGGTCGGCGCGCGGCTCGACGCGGCGGGCGGCGACGCGCTCCTAGTTCCGCCGGGATGCGCGCACGGGTTCCTGACGCTCGAAGAGGGAACGGACGTGCTCTACCAGATCGACCGCGCCTACGCGCCCGGCCACGACCGCGGCTTCCGCTGGGACGATCCCGCGGCGGGCATCGACTGGCCGGCTGCGCCGGCCGTGGTCTCCGCGCGCGACGCGACATGGCCGCCGCTGGGGTGAGGGGCGTCGATAAAGCGCTCCCAATCCATTTTCAGTTAATGACGGAAGACGTGGGACGTTACTCCAATATAGCATAGGAAATTTGAGGAGTGAATGGAAAACGACGGATTCGAAGGTTTCGCAATCCCACGGTATCCAGTACCGCCCTAGTTTCGCCCGGCCAATGCTTTTGGTTCAATTCATCGAAAGCGATTATAGATCCTTTCGGCATCCTCGGCACGAATGTTTCTATCGCCATTTTTGTCGGCTCGTAGAGGTCAAAATCAAGATACAACAATGCCACAACTAAATGGTCGTTCTTCTTCACGT
>JAGWKJ010000359.1 GCA_028865375.1 Hyphomicrobiales bacterium
GGAGATGTTGCGCCAGCTGGCGCAGGTGCTGACCGGGCGCGCCGAGGCCAAGCGCGCGCGCGGCGGCCTGCTGACGCCTTTGCTGGCCAAATTGATGAAGCGGTCGGCGTGACCCTAAGGTCGGAGTGCAGAATTCGTGTTCGGCAAGCGTAGCGGCAGCGACAATCAGGCAACGGTAACGGCGCCGCGCCCGGCGGCGCCCGCCGCGGCGCAGCCTTTGGCGGTCCACGAAGCGCCGCCAACGGCGCCGGCATCGGACGCGCCGGTCGAAACCGGCCGCACGCCGTTCCCGTCGGCCGGCCTCGGCGCGCCGCTGGTGTCGGCGCCGTCGCCGACGCGCGCGCCCGCATCCGTGCAGATGGTGCCGAACGCCACCGACTCGCGCCGCTCGGAGGCCTATTACGAGACCAAGTCGACGATCTTCGGCGCGCTGATCGAGGCCATCGACCTGTCGCAGCTGGCGCGGCTCGACGCCGATTCGGCGCGCGAGGAAATCCGCGACATCGTCAACGAGATCATCGCGATCAAGAACATCGTGATGTCGATCTCCGAGCAGGAAGAGCTGCTCGACGACATCTGCAACGACGTGCTCGGCTTCGGGCCGCTCGAGCCGCTGCTGTCGCGCGACGACATCGCCGACATCATGGTGAACGGCCCGACGCGCTGCTACATCGAAGTGGCGGGCAAGATCCAGCTCACCAACGTCCGCTTCCGCGACGCCGCGCAGCTGATGAACATCTGCCAGCGCATCGTCGGCCAGATCGGCCGCCGGGTCGACGAATCCTCGCCCATCTGCGACGCGCGCCTGATGGACGGCTCCCGCGTCAACGTCATCGCGCCGCCGCTGGCCATCGACGGCGCCGCGCTCACGATCCGGAAGTTCAAGAAGGACAAGCTGACGCTCGACCAGCTCGTGCGGTACGGCTCGATCACGCCCGAGGGCGCGGAGATCCTCAAGGTCATCGGCCGCGTGCGTTGCAACGTGCTGATCTCGGGCGGCACCGGCTCGGGCAAGACTACGCTGCTCAACTGCATGACGAACTACATCGAGCACGACGAACGCGTCATCACCTGCGAGGACGCCGCCGAGCTCCAGCTCCAGCAGCCCCACGTCGTGCGCCTCGAGACGCGGCCGCCCAACCTCGAGGGCGTCGGCATGATCACGATGCGCGACCTCGTCAAGAACTGCCTGCGCATGCGTCCCGAGCGCATCATCGTGGGCGAGGTGCGCGGCCCCGAGGCGTTCGACCTGTTGCAGGCGATGAACACCGGCCACGACGGCTCGATGGGCACCTTGCACGCCAACAGCCCGCGCGAGGCGCTCAGCCGCCTCGAATCCATGATCACTATGGGCGGCTATTCGCTGCCTTCGCGCACCATCCGCGAGATGATCGTGTCGTCCGTGGACGTGATCGTGCAGGCCGCGCGCCTGCGCGACGGCTCGCGCCGCATCACGCACGTGACCGAGGTGCTCGGCATGGAAGGCGACGTCATCATCACGCAGGATCTGTTCGTCTACGAGATCCTCGGCGAGGACGCGCAGGGCAAGCTGCGCGGCAGGCACCGCTCCACCGGCGTCGGCAAGCCGCGGTTCTGGGACCGCGCGCGCTATTTCGGCGAAGAGCAGCGCCTGGCGGCCGCGCTCGACGCCGCCGAAGCGCGCGAAGACGCCTGACCGGCGCGGAGGCGACGATGAACATACCCCCCCTCGCACTGGCGGCCGGCGGCGCCGCCGCGATCGGCGTCGCGCTGTTCGTCTTCGTCCTGCCGGCGCTGGAAAGCGCCGAGAAGGCCGGCGGACGGCGGAAGGCCGTCGTCGGGAGCGTGCAGAAACGACCCTCCGAGCGCAGCGCGCAGGCCGACGCCGCCAACCGGAGGAAGCAGGTCGCCGATTCGCTCAAGGAGGTCGAGCGCCGCGGCAGCCGCAAGGTCACCATCGAAACCCTCGTCGACCGGGCCGGGCTGCGGCTGACGAAGACGATGTTTTACGTCTATTCCGCGATGGCCGGCGTCGTCTGCGCGGGGCTGCT
Source organism: Hyphomicrobiales bacterium (assembly GCA_028865375.1). GTDB lineage: Bacteria > Pseudomonadota > Alphaproteobacteria > Rhizobiales > Beijerinckiaceae > JAGWKJ01. The sequence goes on from JAGWKJ010000359.1 coordinate 2,031, forward strand.
GCTGTTCGCCACGGGTTATCGCGCCGCGGCGGTCGCCGGCCTGGTGATCGGCGCGCTCGGCCTGCCGCGCTGGTTCCTCGGCTACCTCGGCCGTCGCAGGCTGAACAAGTTCGTCGCCGAGTTTCCCAACGCGATGGACGTCATCACGCGCGGCTTGAAGGCCGGGCTTCCGCTCGGCGACTGCCTCGGCATCATCGCAGCGGAGGCGCGCGATCCCGTGCGCAGCGAATTCCGCTCGGCGGTCGAGACGATGCGGCTCGGCGTGTCGGTCGGCGACGCGGTCGAGCGCATGGTCGAC
>JAGWKJ010000360.1 GCA_028865375.1 Hyphomicrobiales bacterium
TGGTCGAGCGCCAGTTGCGCACCTACGACGTGACCGACGCCGCCACGTTGCAAGCGTTCCTCGACGTGCCGCGCGAGCCCTTCGTCGCGCCTTCCGCCGTCGCGGTCGCCTATGGCGATTCCGACTTGCCGTGCGCCGCCGGTTCCAAGCGCCGCCTGCTCGCGCCTCTCGCGCTGGCGCGCCTGGTGCAGGCGCTCGACGTCAAGCGGGGCGAGCGCGCGCTGGAGGTCGCCGCCGGCAGCGGATATGGCGCGGCCTTGCTGGCCAAGCTCGGCGCCAAGGCGACCGCGCTCGAAAGCGACGAGGCGGCGCTCGCCGCCGCCCGCACGGCGCTCGCCGACTCGGGCGTCGAGGTCGTCGCCGGCGATCCCGCGGCCGGTGCGCCAAGACTGCCGGCCTTCGACGTCATCCTCGTCAACGGGGCCTGCGCGGCCGTGCCGTCAGCACTGATCGAACGGCTCGCGCCGGGCGGGCGATTGGCCTACGTCGACGTATCCACCGGCGCCGGATCGGCGATCTTGGTCACCAGATCGGCCTCCGACGTCGGTCATCGGCGGATCGGCGCCGCCTCGGGGCCTCTGTTGCCGGAATTCAACAGGGCGCCGGAATTCGCGTTCTGAGGTCCTTCCGGGCTTGGCGCGACATTAAATCGTCGCCACGTCCGAATTCCTGTGGGTATGTGTCGGGTCGCCGCGTTGAGGCGACGCCGGTGCGGGTCTAACCTGCGCCGAAGCGGAAACGCTTGGATTCGCGAGGGGTCGCCGTGTCTGGTTCGTTCAACAAGCGTTTGGTCGGCGCGATCGCCGCCGGCGCGCTCGCCGCGGCGCTGGCCGCCGCGCCTTCCGCGGACGCGGAAACCCTCTCCGGCGCGCTGCTGCGCGCCTATCGCAACAATCCGGACATCAACCAGCAACGCGCCGCGGTGCGCGCGGCCGACGAGGGCGTGCCAAAGGCGTCCGCCGGCTACCGCCCGACCATCGCGGGCGTCGGCAGCGTCGGCGTCCAGAACGAAGAGGCGGGCGTGCAAGGCGTCGGCTCGACCAACACGTCGTCCGTGCCGCGCTCGTTCGGCGTCACCGCGACCGAGACGCTGTTCAACGGCGGGCGGACCGGCAATTCGGTGCGCGCGGCGGAATCGGGCGTGTTCGGCGCCCGCGAGACGTTGCGCAACACGGTGCAGAACACGCTGCTCAACGCGGTCACGTTCTACATGAACGTGCTGCGCGACACCGCCATCCTCGACCTCGACAAAAAGAACGTCGCGGTGCTTGCCGAGCAATTGCGCCAGACCAAGGACCGTTTCGCCGTCGGCGAGGTGACCAACACCGACGTGGCGCAGGCGCAGGCCTCGCTCGCCGGCGCGCAAGCGATCGTCTATTCCGCACAGGCCAACCTAGCCAACAGCGTCGCCGGCTTCCGGCAATATGTCGGCGAACAGCCGACGCGGCTGGCGCCGGTGAAGCCGCTGGCCGGCGCGCTGCCCAAGTCGCTGGCCTCGGCGGTGGCGGTCTCGCAGGCCGAGCATCCCGCCATCGTGGCGGCGCGCCACGGCGTCGACGCCGCCGCGCTCGCCGTGAAGGTCGCCGAAGGCGCGCTCTACCCGACCGTCCAAGTGGCCGGCTCGGTGCAACAGGCGTGGGACCAGCAAAACAAGCCCGGCACGAGCGCCACGATCGGCTCGATCGTCGGTTCGATCTCGGTTCCCCTGTGGGACGGCGGCGCGACCTATGCCGGCGCGCGGCAGGCGAAGGAACAGCTCGGTCAGCAGGAGATGGCGGTCGATTCGGTGCGCGCTCAAGTGCGCGCCGCGGTCGTGTCCTCCTGGGGCCAGTTCGAAGCGTCGGCGGCCGCCATCCGGTCGGACCGCGCCCAAGTCGACGCCGCTTCGCGCGCGCTCGCCGGCGTCCGCGAAGAGGCCAAGGTCGGCCAGCGCACGACCCTCGACGTGCTCAACGCGCAACAGACGCTGCTCAACGCGCGCGTGCAGCTCGTGGGCGCCGAACGCGACCGCGTGGTGGCGTCCTATGCCGTGCTCGCGTCGGTGGGCCGGCTGTCGCTGGGCACGCTGGGCATCCGCGGCGCGAACTACGACCCGACCGTCCATTACAACCAGGTCAAGGACAAGTGGTTCGGCCTGCGCACGCCCGACGGACGCTGACGCGGGATCGACGAAACATTTGGACGCGCGCGCGTCGGCCTTGCGCCGCGCCGCCGCGGCGGCCTATCCCGGAGCAGGCGCGACGCGGTTGATTCGCGCGACGGGACTCTCGGCATGAGCGGCAACACGGGCGGCGGCGCGGAGACCCGGTCGAGGACGGCGGGCGA
>JAGWKJ010000049.1 GCA_028865375.1 Hyphomicrobiales bacterium
ACACTTCATTCCGGAAGGACGGATCGTTCAACTGCTGAGTGACTTGTTCAGGGCGGACATCTCAGCCGCCGCCGTCGCCACAATGGTGCATCGTAAGGCCGCGGAATTGGCCGATTTCGCCACCACCGTCGGCGAGGCGGCCAGGAACGCCGCGGTCAAGCACGCCGACGAGACGGGAATTCGCGTCGGTGCCGCCCTGCATTGGCTGCAGGCGCTGGCGACCACTTTGCTGACCTTCTACTCCGCAACGCTGAGGCGGGGCGAAATCATCGTGTGCACGACCGGCGTCGTCGTCCATGACCACTTCAAATCGTATTTCGGCCTGGAGGGCGTCCACCACGCCCTGTGCAATCAGCACCACTTGCGAGAGTTGAAGGCCCTCGTCGACATCGAGAAAGAGCCTTGGGCCAAAGACATGGCCCGGCTGCTCCGGGTGGCTTGCCATGCCGCCAATATGGCGCGCCGGCGCGAAGTGGCCGTCCGACCGTGGTTTCTCGCCGTGGTCACCTCCCGATACCAGGGCATCGTCGCCGATGCCCTGACCTTCCACGGGGCACAAACGCCACTGGACCCGCCGGGGCGGAAAAAGCGCGGTAGGATGAAACGGCGCCCCGGACACAACTTGGCGATCCGACTCCGCGATTACGAAGAAGCCGCCCTGCGCTTCCTTCACGACCCGACCGTGCCGTTCACCAACAACATTGGCGAATTGGCCATGCGCATGGCCAAGGTGAAGATGAAAGTCTCCGGCTGCTTCCGGACCATGGCCGGCGCCCAGGATTTCGCCATTCTCCGAGGCTCCATCGACACCGCGCGAAAGCAAGGATGGAGCGTCTTTGACACCTTCAAGACGCCGCCCGAAATCCTCATCGGCAGGCTACGCACCGGCTGACGGCGTCCTACCTGGGCTGTTACTGACAAGGAGACTTCTGCCATGACCGTGCCGCTGCGCGCCGCCCTCTATCTGCGCGTCTCGACGGCGCGGCAGGCCGAGCACGATGTCTCCATCCCCGACCAGAAGCGCCAAGGTGAGGCTTATTGCGAGGCGCGGGGTTATCAGCTCGTCGAGACCTATGTTGAGCCGGGCGCGTCGGCGACCAACGACCGCCGCCCTGAGTTTCAGCGCATGATCGAAGCGGGCACGTCCAGGCCGACGCCATTCGATGTCGTCGTAGTCCATAGCTTCTCGCGCTTCTTCCGCGATGCCTTCGATATGGAGTTCTACGTCCGCAAGCTGGCGAAGAACGGCGTCAAGCTGCTGTCGATCACCCAGGAGATCGGCGACGATCCGGTGCATCAGATGATGCGGCAGATCATGGCGCTGTTCGACGAATACCAGTCGAAGGAAAACGCCAAGCACGTCATGCGGGCCTTGAAGGAGAACGCCCGCCAAGGATTCTGGAACGGTTCGCTGCCGCCCATAGGCTACCGTGTCGTCGCGGCCGAGCAGCGCGGCGCGAAGGTCAAGAAGAAGCTGGAGATCGACCCGCTGCACGCTGAGACGGTGCGCCTGATCTACCGGCTTGCGCTCCACGGCGACGGCGCCAAGGGCCAGATGGGCGTCAAGAACATCGTCAGCCACCTGAACCGCAACCGCATTTTCACGCGCGACGGAGGCCGTTGGGGCATCGGCCAAGTCCACCGCATCCTGACTCGCCGCACCTACATGGGCGAGCATGAGTTCAACAAGCGGGCCAAGTCCAAAGAGCTGAAACCCGTCAGCGAGATCGTGGTCGTGCCCGTCCCACCGCTCATAGACCGCGAGACCTTCGACGCTGTGCAGGTGCTACTCAAGGCCCGCCATCCCACGGTAACGCCATCCGCCGTCATCAGCGGCCCGACGATGCTCACCGGCCTGATCCACTGCGCCAAGTGCGGCGGCGCCATGACCATCCGCACCGGCAAGGGCGGGCGCTATCGTTACTACGCCTGTTCGATGAAAGCCCGGCAGGGACCGACAGCCTGCGAAGGCATGGCGGTGCCGATGGACAAGCTGGACGATCTTGTCGCCAGCCATCTCGAAGACCGTCTCCTCCAGCCCGAAAGGCTGGAAACGATCCTCGCAACCGTGCTCGACCGGCGGCAGGAGCGATCCGAGCGCCAGCATGAGCACATCGGCGAATTGAACAGGCGTGCGGCCGAATCCGAAGCGCGCCTCAAGCGCCTCTACGACGCCATCGAGGCGGGCGTCGCCGACTTGAACGACCCGGCACTCAAGGACCGCATCGACGGCCTGAAGGCCATCCGCGATCAGGCGAAGGCCGATGCCGAGCGCGCCCAGGCCATGCTTGAGAACTCCGGCGGCAAGGCCATCACCCCACAGATGGTGCGCACCGTCGCCGAAACCGCGCGGCGGCATATCCGCCTTGAGGGGGGAGGTTATCGCCGCGACCATCTTCGTGCGCTCGCCCAGCGCGTTGAGGTCGCGGACGGCGAGGTCCGGATCATGGGATCGAAGTCCCGGCTGCTACAGGTGCTCACCGGAAAAAATGCCGTAAATTCAGTGCCCACTCAGGGACTGAAGTGGCGGAGAGGGAGGGATTCGAACCCCCGATGGACTTGCGCCCATGCCGCATTTCGAGTGCGGTGCTTTCAACCGCTCAGCCACCTCTCCGGGCGGGGCGCGAGACCCTCGCGAGCGACGCGCGCTGGTTACACGCCGCCTCGCGTCCGCGCAAGGCGCCATCTGGCCGGCGATCTCGCCGCTTCTAGCGGCGCGCGCGAGGTGCTAGCCTCGCCGGATTCTGGTCGCCCAAGGGAATGCCGCCATGGATTGGGAAGGTTCACGCGAATCCACCAACGTCGAAGACCTGCGCGGCCAGCCGATGGCCGGCGGCGGCGGGGGCGTGCCGTTCGGCGCGGGCGGGGGCTTGGGCATCGGCACGGTGGTGATCGTGCTGGTCATCTCCTATTTCACCGGCATCAATCCTTCCGTGCTGCTGGGCGGCGCACAGATGGTGCAGGGCGCGCGCGGCGGCTATTCCGCGCCGGCGCCGAGCCAGGCGCGTGCGACCGCGCAGGGCGGCGCGAAAGACCGCACGACCAAGCTGGTGCGCTCCGTGCTCGGCGAGACCGAAGACGTGTGGAGCCAGATCCTGCCCCAGCAGACGGGCGTGAAATACGTCCCCGCCACGCTGGTGCTGTTCTCCGGCGCCACCTCGTCGGGCTGCGGCACGGCGCAATCGGCGATGGGGCCGTTCTATTGCCCGGAGGACAAGAAGGTCTATCTCGACACGTCCTTCTTCCATGACATGGAGACCAAATACGGCGGCGGCGGCGACTTCCCCGACGCCTACGTGGTCGCCCACGAAATCGGCCACCACGTGCAGGACCTGCTGGGCATCCTGGGCAAGGCGAACGACCAAGAGCAGCAGGTCTCCAAGACGCAGGCGAACGCCATCTCGGTGCGTATCGAGCTGATGGCCGATTGCCTCGCCGGCGTGTTCGCCGCCCATGCGCGGAACTGGCACGTCAACCAATCCGACATCCAGCAGGCGATCGCCACCGCGCAGGCGATCGGCGACGACCGGTTGCAGACCGCCGCGCGCGGCTACGCGGTGCCCGACAGCTTCACGCACGGGTCCTCGGCGCAGCGCGTGCAATGGCTGACGACGGGCCTGAAGTCGGGCGACGTGAAGAGCTGCGACACATTCGCGCAGTGACGGCTGCGCGCGCTCAGCCGAGCGCCCGCAGCAGCGGCGCGATCAAGGGCAAGTCGGCCGGCGGCATTGGATGGTCGGCGAGGCGGCGCGGCGCGACGAAGGCGAGCGTCTGGCCTTCGCGCGCCACCGGGTCGCCGCGCCAGCGGCGGCACAGGTATAGCGGCATCAACAGGTGGAACGCCTCGTAGGCGTGGCTGGCGAAAGTCACGGGCGACAAATCGGCCGGCGCCGTCTCGATGCCCAGTTCCTCGCGCAATTCGCGGGCGAGCGCGTTTTCCGGCCTCTCGCCCGGCTCGGGCTTGCCGCCGGGAAACTCCCACAGGCCGGCGAATTGCTTGCCCGGCGGCCGGCGCGCCAGCAGGACGCGGCCTTGCGGATCGACCAGCGCCACGGCGACGACGAGCAGCAGCCGCGTCGTGCCCGCTTCGCTCACGAGCGATAATCGCCGTTGATGGCGACGTATTCCTTCGTCAGGTCGCAGGTCCACACCCGCGCCTTGCCGCGGCCGATTCCCAGATCGACCTTCACGTCGATCTTCTCGCCCTTCATGTAGGCGGACACGGCGGCCTCGTCGTAGGCGGGATCGCGCAAGCCCTCGGCGGCGACGCGCGTGGCGCCGAACCAGATCGCCAGCCTGTCGCGCTCGGCCTTCTCGCCGGCCTTGCCGACCGCCATCACGACCCGGCCCCAGTTGGCGTCCTCGCCGGCGATGGCCGTCTTCACCAGCGGCGAATTGGCGATCGACATCGCGATCCGCTTGGCGGCGCGCGCGGAGGCCGCGCCCTCGACCGCGATCTCGACGAACTTGCGCGCGCCCTCGCCGTCGCGCACGACTTGGTGCGCGAGGTCGAGCAGGACGCGGTCGAGCGCGCGACGAAAGCCCGCGAGCCGGCGATCGGCGGGGTCGGCGATCTCGGGCGCGCCGGTCGAGAACAGCAGCAGCGTGTCGGAGGTCGAGGTGTCGCCGTCCACCGTGATCGCGTTGAACGACTTGGCGACCGCCTTGGTCAGCAGCGCCTGCATCGCAGGCGCGGCGACCGGCGCGTCGGTGAAGGCGAACGACAGCATGGTGGCCATGTCGGGCGCGATCATGCCGGCGCCCTTGGCCATCGCGTTCAGGGTGCAGGTCCGCCCGTCGACCTCGAAGCGGGCGGTGGCGACCTTGGGATAGGTGTCGGTCGTCATGATCGCGCGCGCGGCCTCGGACATGCCCGAAGGCGCGGCGGCGGCGGCGAGCGAGCCGAGCACGGCACCGATCTTGGCGGGGTCGAGCGGCTCGCCGATCACGCCGGTCGAGGCCATGTAGACGTCTTCCGCGGCGCAGCCGATCGCCTTGGCGGCCGCCGCGCCGACGCGCGCCACGGCGTCGAGCCCGGCGTGCCCGGTGAAGGCGTTGGCGTTGCCCGAATTGACGAGCAGCGCGCGCGCGGTCCCGCGCGGCAGGCGCGCCCGGCACCATTCGACCGGCGCCGAGGGGCATTTCGAGCGCGTGAACACGCCGGCGACCCGCGCCGGCGCGTCGAAGACGGCGAGCGTCACGTCGGTGCGTCCCGCATAGCGCACGCCCGCCGCGGCGCTCGCGAAGCGCAGTCCGCGGATCGCCGGCAGGTCCGCAAAGGACTTCGGCGCGAGCGGGGAGATCGGCGCAGGCGCGGCCATGTCAGGCGGTCACTTCGCCGGAACGGGCGCCGGCGCGGCCGCGGGCGCCGGCGCGGCGGCGGGGGCTTGAGGCTCGACGACCTTGGCGCCCTTGCGCAGGCCGGCGATGAAATCGGCCTGCGCCTTCTGGATCACGAACGTGCGCGCCTGGTCCTTCACGCCCTCGTAGGACGGGAAGGGCTTGTCGCGATGACCGAGCGTCTGGATGACGTGCCAGCCGAACTGCGACTTCACGGGATCGGAGATCTCGCCGTCCTTCAGCTTGAACGCCGCGTCGGCGAACGGCTTCACCATCGCGTCCTGCGCGAACCATCCGAGGTCGCCGCCCTTGGCGTTTTTGTCGATCGAGAGTTCGTCGGCGATCTTGGCGAAGTCCTCGCCGGCCTTGAGCCGCGCCTCGACCGCCTTTGCGCCGTCCTCGGTCTGCACGAGGATGTGGCGGGCGTGGATTTCGGGCGTCTTGGGCGCCTTGGCCTTGGCCTCTTCGTAGGCCGCGCGCATCGCGGCGTCGGTGGCGGCCTCGGCGCCGACCTTGTCGAGCAGCGTCCCCATCAGGAGTTTCCGCCGTTCGTAGTCGATCGTCGCCTTGAAGGCCGGGGTCTGGTCGAGCTTCTCGCTTTCCGCCTTCTTCGACAGCAGGTCGAGGTTGACCAGATAGTCGACGATGTTTTGCTTCTTCGCCGCGTCGGGCATCGTGGCCGGCAGGCGCCCGGCGAGGTCCCTGGCGGCGATGTCGTATTCCTGCTGCGTCACCGGCGTGCCGTCGACGGTGGCGAGGTCGGCCGCGCGCGCGCCCGCCAGCGCCAGCGCGACGATGGCGGCGGCGAGCGGCGCGGCGCGCCGGGCGTTGTGGACGAGGATCGACGGCATTGCGTTCGCGCTCCGGGGCTGCGGCGCCCGCGCTACGCGGCCGGCCGGCGGGGTCAAGAACCCGCGCCGGGCGGCGCTGTCAATGGTCGTGGGCCGCCGGCGCCGAAACGCCATGCGGCAGCCCGCGCTGCGTCGCAATCTCCGCGCTTTGCCCGCGCTTTCATTGACTTTGCGGGGGGTGGCGCCTATGTCGCCAACGCCCGGACGGGCGCCGGGCGACCGGCGGCCGAGGGCATTGGGGCGCGCCTCGCGCGCCGAATCACGCAAGGTCGCCGCCCGGCGTCCTGAACGGCTTTCGGTCGCCTCCGGGCGTCCGGACATTCGCAGAGCGACGGAACGGCCTTTGGCCGGTTTCCCCGCGGCGCCGCGACGCGGCGGAAGGGTTGGACATGATCGGCGCCATCGGCGGCCTCGCCAAACGGGTCTTCGGTTCCTCGAACGAGCGCCGCCTGCGGTCCTATCGGCCCGCGGTCGCCCGGATCAACGCGCTGGAAGGGCAGGCGGCGGCGCTTTCGGACGAGGCGCTGCGGGCGCGCACGGCGGAGTTCCGCGAGCGTCTCGCCAAGGGCGAGAAACTCGACGCGCTGCTGCCCGAAGCCTTCGCCACCGTGCGCGAGGCGGCCAAGCGCGCGCTCGGCCAGCGGCACTTCGACGTCCAACTCGTCGGCGGCATGGTGCTGAACGAGGGCGCGATCGCCGAAATGCGCACTGGCGAGGGCAAGACGCTGGTCGCCACGCTCGCCGCCTATCTCAACGCGCTGCCCGGCGAAGGCGTCCACGTAGTCACGGTCAACGACTATCTCGCTCGCCGCGACTCGGAGTGGATGGGCAAGGTCTACCGCTTCCTCGGGCTCACCGTCGGCGTGATCGTCCACGACCTCGACGACGAGGCGCGCCGGGAGGCCTACGCCGCCGACATCACCTACGGCACGAACAACGAGTTCGGCTTCGACTACCTGCGTGACAACCTGAAGTTCGAGCCCTCGCAGAGGGTGCAGCGCGGCCACGCCTTCGGCATCGTCGACGAGGTCGATTCGATCCTCGTCGACGAGGCGCGCACGCCGCTCATCATCTCGGGCCCCGCGGAAGACCGCTCCGAGCTCTACGCCGCCGTCGACAAGCTCGTGCTGAAGCTCCAGCCCGGCGATTTCGAGGTCGACGAGAAGCAGCGCACGGCGAACTACACCGACGCCGGCAACGAGCGGATGGAAGGTTTCTGCGAGGAGGCCGGACTGCTCAAGGAAGGCGGCCTCTACGATCCCGCCAACGTCACGATCGTGCATCACCTCGCCCAGGCGCTGCGCGCGCACAAGCTGTTCCAGCGCGACAAGGACTACATCGTGCGCGGCGGCGAGGTCGTCATCATCGACGAATTCACCGGCCGCATGATGCCCGGCCGCCGCTTTTCCGAGGGCCAGCACCAAGCGCTGGAGGCCAAGGAGGGCGTGACCGTCCAGCCCGAGAACTCGACGCTCGCCTCGATCACGTTCCAGAACTATTTCCGTCTCTACCGCAAGCTCTCGGGCATGACCGGCACGGCCTCGACGGAAGCCGACGAATTCTCCGAGATCTACGGCCTCGACGTCGTCGAGATCCCGACCAACCGCGAGGTCCGCCGCGCCGACGAACACGACGAGGTCTACCGCACCCACGACGAGAAGCTTCGCGCGGTCGCGCGCGAGATCGTCGAGGCCAACGCCAAGATGCAGCCGATGCTGGTGGGCACGACCTCGATCGAGAAGTCGGAGGAGCTCGCCGCCTTCCTCGTCGGGCAGGGCTACACGCCGATCGACTTCGGCAAGCCGGACGCGCTGCTGGGGCTGTATGCCGCCGCGCGCAAGGGCGAGCCCTCCAAGCTGTTCGCCGTGCTCAACGCCCGTTTCCACGAACAGGAAGCCTACATCGTGGCGGAGGCCGGGGTGCCCGGCGCGATCACCATCGCCACCAACATGGCGGGCCGCGGCACCGACATCCAGCTCGGCGGCAACGTCGAGATGCGGGTCGCGCAGGAATGCGCCGGCATCGAGGATCCGACGGCCCGCGCGGCCAAGGAGGCGGAAATCCGCGCCGAGGTCGCCGATTTCCGCGAGAAGGCGCTCGCCGCCGGCGGGCTCTACATCATGGGCACCGAGCGCCACGAAAGCCGGCGCATCGACAACCAGCTGCGCGGCCGCTCGGGCCGCCAGGGCGACCCCGGCAGCTCGAAGTTCTTCCTGTCGCTGCAGGACGACCTGATGCGCATCTTCGGGTCCGAGCGCATGGACGCGATGCTGACGCGGCTCGGCCTCAAGCCCGACGAGGCGATCGTCCACCCTTGGATCAACAAGGCGCTGGAGAAGGCGCAGCAGAAGGTCGAGGCCCGCAACTTCGACATGCGCAAGAACGTCCTCAAATACGACGACGTGACCAACGACCAGCGCAAGGCCATATTCGAGCAGCGCCGCGAGATGATCGCGGAGGATTCGCTCGAGGGCGCGGTGGCGGAAATGCGCCACGCCGCAGTCGACTCGCTCGTGCGCCGCTGCGTGCCGCACGACAGCTTCGCCGACGCTTGGGACGTCCCCGCGCTCAAGGAAGGCGCCGCGACGCTGCTGGGCGTGGACGCGCCGGTCGAAGCCTGGGCGAAGGAGGAGGGCGTCGGCGAAGAAGAGATCCGCGACCGGCTGTCGAAGGCGGCCGACGAGGCGTTCGCCGCGCGCGTCGAGCGCAACGGCCCGGAAATCATGCGCTACGTCGAGCGGCAGGTCGTGCTGCAATCGCTCGACCACCTATGGCGCGAGCACCTCGTCACGCTCGACCACCTGCGCCAGGTCGTGCACCTGCGCGGCTATGCTCAGCGCGACCCGCTCAACGAATTCAAGGCCGAGGCGTTCCAGCTGTTCAACGACCTCGTCGAGAAGCTGCGCGAGACCGTGACGTCGCAGCTCGCCCACGTCGAGGTGCGCTTCGACTCCGCCGAGGGCCAGGGCGAGGCGGGCGCCGACGCGTCCATCGGCGGCGAGGCCTCGGCCACGTTCGGCGTCGAGGGTTCGGCGCAGGCGCAGATCGAGCGCATCAACGCGATGATCGATTCCGGCGCGTTCGACGCGGCGGGCGTCGCCACTCTCGCGCCGCCCGCGCCCGCCTCGGCGCGCGTGGCCGACGATCCCTCGACCTGGGGCCGCGTCGCGCGCAACGAGCCGTGCCCCTGCGGATCGGGCAAGAAATTCAAGCATTGCCACGGCAAGATCGCCTGACGCTTGGCGCCGCGCTCGCCGCCGCGCGGGCGCGCCTCGTCGCGGCGGGCGTCGAGGACGCGGCGGCCGACGCGCGCGCCCTGATGAAGGACGCGCTGGGCCTGCCCGACCGCGCGCCGCCGCTCGACGAGACGCGGGCGCTGGCGCAATCCGAACGCGAGGCCTTCGCCCTGCGCGTCGAGCGCCGCGCCCGCCGCGTGCCGGTGTCGCGCATCCGCGGCCGCCGCGCCTTCTGGCGGCGCGACCTCGCGATCGGCGCCGCGACGCTCGACCCGAGGCCCGACACGGAGACCGTCGTGGAAGCCGTCCTCGACCGCCTCGTCGGCCGCCGGCGGGCGCCCTTGCGGCTGCTCGACCTCGGCGCCGGCACGGGCGCGATCGCCATCGCGTTGCTCGACGAATTGCCCGCAGCCACCGCGATCCTCGTCGACCGATCCGAGGCGGCGGCGCGGATCGCGCGCGGCAATCTCGCGGCCTGCGGGATGTCCGGGCGGGCCGCCGTCATGGTCGGCGATTGGGCGCGCGCGCTGGCCGGGCGCTTCGATGTCGTGGTTTCGAACCCGCCATACATCGCTTCGGCCGCGATCGCGGCGCTCGACCCGGAAGTGCGCGACCACGATCCGAGGCTTGCGCTCGACGGCGGGGCGGACGGCCTCGACGCTTACCGCGCCATCTTCGCCGGCTTGCCGCGATCGATGGGGGCGGACGCCTTCGCCGTCGTCGAGCTCGGGGCCGGCCAGGCGGAGGACGTCTCGGCGATCGCGCGCGCAAGCGGCCTCGAAGTCGCCGGCGTGCGGCGCGACCTCGCCGGCACGGAGCGCGCCTTGGTTCTCCGATCCGGCTCGGTCGGTTGCCGCGACGCCGGATTCGCGGGATAAGCCGCGCGTTGGCGGCTCTGCCGCGCTCGTAGTTCCAGAAATTCGTGGGGAGACGTCCAATGGCCGATTCAGTGCTCGATCTCGTCAAGCAAAATCTCACCCCGGACATGGTGAACCGCATCGCCGGCGGCTTGGGCATCGGCGGCGGTGCGGCGCAAGGCCTCGTGGCGGCTGCAATTCCAGGCATCCTCGCCAGCGTCGCGGGCGCGGCGGCGGCGCCGGGCGGCGCGGCCAACGTCTCCGACGCGGTGGCGGCGCATACCGGCGACGCGCTCGATGCGGTCAAGGCCGCGCTCGGCGGCTCGGGCCAGGCGGCGGCCGCTTCGGCGGGATCGGACATGCTCGGCGGCCTGCTCGGCGCCGACGGATTGAACGGCCTCGCGGCTTCGCTGGCGCAGCACGCGGGCGTGTCGCCCGCCATCGCCACGTCGGTGATCGGGCTCGTCGCCCCCCATGTCATGGGCGCGATCGGGCAGGCGGCGCCCAACGCGGCGACCGACCCCGGCGCGCTGACGCAGGCGCTCGCTTCGCAGAAGGACGCGATCACGGCGGCGTTGCCCTCGGGCCTGTCGAACATGCTGCAAAGCTCGGGCGTGCTGGGCAACCTCGGCGCGCTGGGCGGATTGGGCGGCATGGCGTCGGCCGCCCAATCGGCGATGGGTTCGGCCACGCAGGCGGCGTCGGACGCGTCGGACGACGGCTCGGGCGGGATGCCGAGCTGGCTCTACGGCGTCGGCGGCCTCGTGATCGCGGGCCTGCTCGCGTGGTATTTCCTCGGCCACGGCGGCCAGCAAACGCCGGCGTCCGCGCCTACGCCCGCACCGGCCGCC
>JAGWKJ010000050.1 GCA_028865375.1 Hyphomicrobiales bacterium
GGCGCCGGCGCCCTTCGAGGCGAAAAGGCTCGACGATTATGCCGCCAAGCTGCGCGCGGCCAAGGTCGAGCTCGACCCGGCCCGCCGGCGCGAGATCGTGCTGGCCGACGCGCGTGCGCTCGCCACCGCGCAGGGCCTCGACTTGGTCGAAGACGACGCGCTGCTGGCCGAAGTGGCGGGGCTGGTCGAATGGCCGGTGGCGTTGATGGGCCGCTTCGACGCGGCGTTCCTCGACATTCCCAACGGCGTCATCCGCGCGACCATCCGCGCCAACCAGAAATGCTTCGTGCTGCGCGATCCCGCGACGGGCGGACTCGCGAACCGCTTCGCGATGGTCGCCAACATCGAGGCCAGCGACGGCGGGGCCGCCATCGTGGCGGGCAACGAGCGCGTCGTGGCGGCGCGCCTGTCGGACGCGCTGCATTTCTGGAAGACGGACCGCAAACCTCTGCCGGGCCGCCCCGACGACGGCAAGCCGCTCGACCAAAGGCTCGCCAAACTGCGCGAGCAGAACGTGATCTTTCACGCCAAGCTCGGCACGCAGGGCCAGCGGGTGGACCGGATCGCGGAGCTGGCACAGCTCATTGCGCGGCAAATAGGCGCCGATCCCGCGATGGCCGAGCGCGCCGCGCTGCTGGCGAAGGCCGACTTGATGACCGAGGTCGTCGGCGAATTCCCGGAGACGCAGGGCCTGATGGGCCGCCGCTACGCGGAACTGCAGGGCGAGGCGCCCGAGGTCGCCGCCGCCATCGAGGAGCATTACAAGCCGCAGGGCCCCACAGACCGCGTGCCCACGGCGCCGGTGTCGATCGCGGTCGCACTCGCCGACAAGCTCGACACGCTGGTGGGCTTCTGGGCCATCGACGAAAAGCCGACCGGCAGCAAGGATCCCTATGCGCTGCGTCGCGCGGCGCTCGGCGTGATCCGGATCGTGCTGGAGAACGGGCTGCCGTTTGCTCTGCGATTTTTTGTCGGCACCCATCGGACGGTCTTTCTCTTCGTGGAAAATCTTGCGCTACGACAAGCCCAAGTGTCGCAGTCGATAGCGAGGCTCGAACCGCAGCGCGACCCGCAATCGACGGACGAGGTAATTCGCGAGCTGTCTCATTCGTCGCCTTACGATACGGTGAGACCGCCGACGCCGATTGAAATGGAAACACTCAATAAGGACATCGATGACCTAATTGGATTCTTCCTCGACCGGCTTGAAGTCTACATGCGCGACAAGGGCGCACGGCACGACCTGATCGACGCCGTACGTAATATCGCCGGCATCGCCGATCTCCTCGACATCGTGCGTCGCGTCGAGGCGCTTGGCGCGTTTCTCGCGACGCCCGATGGCGCGAACTTGCGCGCGGGCTACAAGCGCGCCGCCAACATTCTTGAAGCCGAGGCGAAGAGGGACAAGGTCGCTTCGTTCGTCGGCGACGTCGATCCGGCTTTGTTCAAGCTCGACGAAGAGCGCGCGTTGGCGCGCGCGATCGAGGTTGCGCAGGCGGAAGCCGACGCCCCGCTTGGCGACAGCGACTACGAAGGCGCGATGCGCGCGCTGGCGAAACTGCGCGCGCCCGTCGACGCTTTCTTCGAGGCGGTGACCGTCAACGATCCCGATCCGGCGTTGCGCCTCAACCGCCTGCGCCTGCTCGAGGCGCTACGCACCGCGACCGGCCGGGTCGCCGACTTCTCCAAGATCGCGGGCTGAGGGCGCCATGGCGGGAGGATCGCAGGAGCACGTCGAGGATCCCCGCAACGAGGCGGCGCTGGTCGACGTCGACGGCGCGCACGTGCCGCGCGCGCGGGCGCTGGTGTCGGTGTTCGATTCCGGCTTCGTGCTCGGCGACGGCGTGTGGGAGGGCTTGCGCCTGAAGGCCGGCCGCATCGGCTTCCTCGACCGGCATTTCGACCGGCTGTGGGAGGGCGCGCATACGCTGCGCTTCGATCTCGGCGTGACGCGCGACGAGCTGGCCGCCCGCGTCTTCCGTCTGCTGGCGGCCAATGCGATGGACGACGGCGCGCACGTCCGCCTGATGGCGACGCGCGGAATGCGCCGTTCGCCCTACCAGGATCCCCGCCTCGCGGTCGGCAAGGCGACCATCGTGATCGTGGCGGAATGGAAGCGGCCGGCGCCGCGCCTGACCGCCGACGGCATGAGGCTCTTCACCGTGCACGTGCGTCGCACCGGCCCGGCCGAGCAGGACCAGAAGCTCAATTCGCATTCCAAGCTGAATTGCGTCCTGGCCTCGATCCAGGCGACCGAGGCCGGCGCCGACGAAGGCCTGATGCTCGACGACCGCGGCTTCGTGGCGACCTGCAACTCGACTCATTTTTTCGTCGTTCGCAAGGGCGAGCTGTGGACGTCGGGCGGCGGGTTCTGCCTCGGCGGCATCACGCGCGGCGCCGTGCTGGAGGCGGCGCGGCGCGCCGGCATCCCCGCCTTCGAGCGCGATTTCTCGCTGCACGACGTCTACAATTCCGACGAAGCCTTCTGCACCGGCACGTTCGCGGGCCTCACGCCGGTGGCGAGCGTCGACGGCCGCGACATCGGCGGCGCGTCCGCGCGGCGCGGCGGAGAAGACGCCTCCGGCCCGCTGACCGGGCGCCTGCGCGCGCTTTACGAGGCGCTGGAGGCGGAGCACGCGAGGGGACCATGAGCGGGAGCGAAAAGGTGCGCCGGATCGCGATGTGGTCGGGGCCGCGCAACGTCTCGACCGCGCTGATGCGCTCGTTCGGCCAGCGCGCCGATTGCGTCGTGTCGGACGAGCCGTTCTACGCCGCCTATCTCGCCAGCACCGGCTTCGACCACCCGATGCGCGCCGAGGTGCTGGCCTCGCAGCCGGTCGATTGGCGGCTCGTCGTGCGCGGCCTGCTGGGCCCGCCGCCGGCGCCCGCCGCGATCTGGTACCAGAAGCACATGACGCACCACATGGTGGACGGCTTCGGCCGCGACTGGATCGACGCGGTGGACAACGCGTTCCTGATCCGCGATCCCGCCGCGGTGATCGCGTCCTACGCGCTCAAGCGGCCGGGCGAGTTTTCGCTCGACGAGATCGGCCTGCCCGCGCAGGCCGACCTGTTCGACCGCGCCGCGCAAAAGCTCGGCCGCGCGCCGCCGGTGGTTGACGCCGACGACCTTCTCGCGGACCCGCGCGGCATCCTCGCGGCCCTGTGCGAAGCGCTCGGCATCCCCTTCGGCGAGGTGATGCTGTCCTGGCCGCCGGGCCGGCGGGCGAGCGACGGCGTCTGGGCGCCCGCATGGTACGACCGCGTCGAGGCCTCCATTGGCTTCGAGCCGCCCGCGAAGCGACCGTCGCCGATCTTGCCGCCGGCGTTGGAGCGCGTGGCCGAGCGGGCCGCGCCGCTGCACGCCGAACTCGCCGCGCACCGGCTGCGGGCGGGCTAACCCAGCCGCGCCGCCAGCACCGTCACCGGCCAGGCGAACGCGCGCACGGCCGAGGGGTCGCCCCATGCGCGCGAGATCGCGTCGTAGAACGGCTTGGGCGCGTCGTCGCCTTTCGCGCGCTTGAGGGCGACGGTGGCCGACCACGTGTCGAAATAGCCGAGCGTGCGCGCGAGGTCCCATTCGGCGGCCAGCGAAAACGCCGGCGCCGCGATGCGCGCGAACGGAAACGGCAGGTCGCGATAGCCGGTCTCGGGATGGACGCGCTCGGGCGGCCAGAAGGCGCCGAGCGCGCCGTCGTAATAGGCGGCGACCGCGGCGTCGATCTCCGGGGCGACGAAGAACCGGCCATAGGCGATCAGCGCGAGCGCGGCGCCCGGCGCCCCGACGCGCCTCGCCTCGGCGTAGAAGCGCGGCAGGTCGAACCAATGCGCCGCCTGCGCGGCCACGACGAGGTCGGCCGAGCCGTCGGGCAGGCCGCTCGCTTCGGCAGGCGCAGCGCGCCATTCGACGTTGGCGATCGTCGGCGCCGCGGCGACCTGCTTGGCGCTGGCGTCGGTGGCCACTACGCGCGCGAACGCGTGCGCCAGCGTGCGAGTCAATTGGCCCGAGCCGCAGCCGCATTCAAGCGCCAGCCCGCGGGCGGGCGCGAGGTCGCCGAGCCATCGCGCGAGCGCGGACGGATAGGTCGGCCGCGCCTCGCCGTAGCCGCGCGCGACGCCGGAGAAATGGTCCTTGAAGTCCATGCCGCCTCCGCCGCCAGAGACGGCGCGCGGGCCGGATTCGTCAAGCGCGGCGATGCGTCAGCGCAGCGTCTTGGCTTCGGCGCCGACCATCCGGCGCGCGACCAGCAACGACACGGGGACGCCGAGCAGCAGCCCGGCGGCGACGCCCCACGGGATCAAACGCGCGTCGTCGGCCGCGAGCGCGGGCACGGTGACGACGACGGCGATGGAGGCGAGCGCGAGCACGCCGCCGACCAGAGTCCAGACGAGAACCGCGATCCTGAGCATGTGTGTCGCCCCTCGACCCAATCCGCGCGCCGGCCCGTCGACGCGGCGCGTCGAGGCGATCCTAGGGGGCGGGCAGGCGGCTTCATTGACGGGCGTCAATCTTCGGACATGCGGGCGGCAAGTGGCGCGGGCCGGCCGGCTCGTCTATCGTTCCGCTTATGTTCAAGGGCGCGATTCGCATCTTCGGCGTCGATCCCGGCCTGCGCCGTTGCGGCTGGGGCGTGATCGAAAGCGAGGGCTCGCGGCTGAGCTTCGTCGACTGCGGGGTGGTGGCGACCGATGCCTCCGACGGGCTGGCCGAGCGCCTCGCCGAATTGCACCGCGGCCTCGCCGACGCCATCGCCGCCGCTCGCCCGCACGAAGCGGCGGTGGAGGAGACCTTCGTCAACCGCGATCCCCGTTCGGCGCTTAAGCTCGGCCAGGCGCGCGGCGCCGCGCTGGCGAGCCTGTCGCTGGCGGGCCTGCCGGTGGCGGAATATGCCGCCAACCTCGTCAAGAAGACGGTGGTTGGCGTCGGCCACGCCGAGAAGGCGCAGATCGCCGCCATGGTGCGCCTGCTGCTGCCGCTCTCGGGCGCGCCTTCCGCCGACGCGGCGGACGCGCTGGCGGTGGCGATCTGCCACGCGCAGCACCGCGGCGCGCGCATGAGGGCGGCGGTCGCATGATCGGCAAGCTCAAGGGCATCGTGGATCGGGTCGAGGAGGATCACGCGATCATCGACGTCGGCGGCGTCGGCTATGTCGTGCATTGCACGTCGCGCACGCTGGGCGCGCTGCCGGCGCCGGGCGAGGCCGCCGCGCTCGAGATCGAGACCCACGTGCGCGATGACGCGATCCGCCTCTATGGCTTCCGCGCGCCCGACGAGCGCGCGTGGTTCCGCGCGTTGCAGGGCGTGCAGGGCGTGGGCGCCAAGGTGGCGCTGGCGATCCTCTCCGCGCTGACGACCGGCGAACTCGCCGCCGCCGTCCACGCGCAGGACAGGACCGCGGTGGCGCGCGCGCAGGGCGTCGGCCCCAAGCTCGCGCAGCGCATCGTCGCCGAATTGAAGGACAAGGCGCCGGCTGGCGGTGCGGTCGCCTTCGCCGCCGCGGGCGCGGCCGCCGACGCGCCGTCCGGCGGCGCGACTTCGCGCGATGCGCTGGCGGCGCTGGTCAACCTCGGCTACGCCCGCACGCAGGCCGCGCAGGCGGTCGCCGCTGCGGCGCGCGAACTGGGCGAGGGGGCGGAACTCTCCGCGCTCATCAAGCGCGGCCTGCGGGAGCTGGCGCGGTGAGGCCCGCGGCCGGTGGGGCGACGGAGCGAGGGCGATGAAGGAGATTCCCGATTACCAGACCTTGATGCTGCCGGTGCTGCGCAGCGCGGCGGGCGGAACGGTCACGACGCGCGACGCGGTCGAAAGGATCTCTTCGGAATTCGATTTGTCGGATGACGACCGCCGTCGCGTCCTCCCCAGCGGAAGGGGCACCTACGTCTACAACCGCGTCCATTGGGCGAAGACCTACCTATCGAAGGCAGGACTTTTGGAAGCTACTGGAAGAGGCGCCTTTCGCGCGACCGAGCGGGGTCTCGCCGTCTTGAAATCGACGCCAAAGCGGATCGATAACGCCTTCCTGTCCCGATACCCGGAGTTCGTGCGCTTTATCCGTCGCATTACGGATGACGCCGACGTGTCGGCGCTGAAGAGCCCCAAGCGCGGCGAGAGCGATGCCGAAAGGGACAACGAGACGCCCGACGACCTGCTCGACGAGGCCATCAAGCGCCGCGGCGCCTCGCTGCGCGACGACCTGATCGAGCGCATCATGTCGATCGAGCCGCAGGCGACGCGCGCGCGCGTGTTCGAAAAGCTGGTGCTCAAGCTCCTGCAGGCGATGGGCTACGGCGCCGGCGCGGGGACGGCCCGCCACGTCGGCGGAACGGGCGACGGCGGCGTCGACGGCGTGATCTTTCAGGATGCGCTGGAGCTCGATCCCGTCTACCTGCAGGCGAAATGCTATGCGCGGGACGCCATTGTCGGCCCGGAGCAGATCCAGGCGTTCAAGGGCGCGCTCGACGACAAGGGCGCGACCCGCGGCGCGTTCATCACGACCGGGAAGTTCAGCGCCAAGGCCGGCGAATCCGGCCGCAAGAGACAGAAGCAGGTGGCGTTGCTCGACGGCGACAAGCTCGCCGAACTGATGGAGCGCTACGACGTCGGCGTGGTCACCGCGCGCACGCTGGCGATCAAGGAACTCGACGAGACCTTCTTCGAGGACCTCGGAGGCTGACATGGCGCGCTCGACCAGACTCACCGCCGACCACCGGCTGACGATCCCAAAGGAAGTCCGGGAAAGTCTCGGATGGCGGCCCGGCGACGCGATGACCCTGACCCCGAAGGGTCGCGGCCTGTTGGTCGGGCGCGTGCCGGCGCCGAGCGGGCCGCCGGTCGCCGATGGCGCGCGTCGTCGGGACCGCGACGCCCCGTGACCCCGCGTCTCGCCTCGCCCGAGCGCCGGGCCGACGACGTCGACGTCGCGATCCGCCCCGCGACGCTGGAGGATTTCGTCGGTCAGGCGGCGGCGCGGCGCAACCTGCGCGTCTTCGTCGACGCCGCCAAGGCGCGCGGCGACGCGCTCGACCACGTGCTGCTGCACGGGCCGCCTGGTCTGGGCAAGACCACGCTGGCGCGCATCGTGGCGCGCGAGATGGGCGCCAACATCCGCACCACCGCCGGGCCGGTGATCGCCAAGACCGGCGACCTCGCCGCGCTGCTCACCGCGCTCGAGCCGCGCGACGTGCTGTTCATCGACGAGATCCACCGCCTGCCCCCCGTCGTGGAGGAGATCCTCTATCCCGCGATGGAGGACCGCCGGCTCGACCTGCTGATCGGCGAGGGGCCTGCCGCGCGCTCGGTTTCGATCGACCTGCCGCCCTTCACGCTGGTGGGCGCCACCACGCGCACCGGCCTGCTTTCGACGCCGCTGCGCGACCGCTTCGGCATCCCGATCCGGCTGGAGTTCTACGAAGTCCACGAGCTGGAAGCGATCGTGCGCCGCGCCGCGCGCGTGTTGGGCGCCGAGATCGCCGACGACGGCGCCAACGAGATCGCCAAGCGGGCGCGCGGCACGCCTCGCATCGCCGGGCGCCTGCTGCGGCGCGTGCGCGACTTCGCCTCGGTCGACGGCGCGCCGACCATCACGCGCGCGCTCGCCGACGGCGCGCTGCGCCTGCTCGACGTCGACCTCGCGGGCCTCGACGCGATGGACCGCCGCTACCTGACGCTGATCGCGGAGAAGTTCGGCGGCGGGCCGGTCGGGGTCGAGACGCTGGCCGCCGCGCTCTCGGAGCCGCGCGACGCCATCGAGGACATCGTCGAGCCCTATCTGTTGCAGCAGGGGCTGATCCAGCGCACGCCGCGCGGCCGCCTGTTGACGGAGCACGCCTTCCGCCACCTCGGTCTCGCGGTTCCCTCGCGCCCGCCGGCGCAGACGGGCCTGTTCGGGGAGGACGCCGAGGGTTAGGCGGGTCGCTCCGTCACGCCGTCCGCACCGTCCCGGCCGCGACGACGAAGCGCGCCGCGTCGGCCGGCAATTCCGCGAACGCCGACGGATCGGCGCCCGTGAGGAAGGCCTGTCCTTCGAGGGCGTCGATGGCGGCGTAGAGCGCGGCGCGGCGGCCGGGATCGAAATGCGCCGCCACTTCGTCGAGGATCAGCGTCGGCGCGATGCCGCTCAGCCGCCGCACCAGCCGGGCATGGGCGAGCACGAGCCCGGCCAGCAGCGCCTTCTGTTCGCCGGTCGAGGAACGCCCGGCCGGTGCGCCGGTCGCGGCCATGGCGACGCGCAGGTCGGAGACGTGCGGCCCTTCGAGCGTGCGGCCGGCGGCGGCGTCGCGGCCCCGGCTTTCGCGCAGTCGATGCCGGTAGGCGTCTTCCACGTCGAGCGCGGGCGCATCGGCGAGTTCGGCCTCGAGCGCCCCGTCGAGCGCGAGCGCGGCGCGCGGAAAGCCCTCCGCGCCCGCCTCGCCGGCGTCGATCAGCCCGGCCAGCCGTCGCACGAGGTCGAGCCGCGCCGCCGCCGTGGCCACCGCCACCTCGGCCAACTCGCGCTCGGCGGCGTCGAGCCAGCGCGCCTCGGCGCGGTCTTCGAGCAGGCGGTTGCGCGCGCGCAGCTGGCGTTCGAGGCGCGACACGCGCGCGCCGTGGCCGGGATCGACCGCGAGCGTCGCCCGGTCGAGGAAGCGCCTTCGGTCGCCCGGCGGACCGGAGAACAGCCCGTCCATCGCCGGCGTCAGCCAGACCACGCGCAGGTGCTCGGCGAAAGCGCTGCCCGAGGCGACCGTCGAGCCGTCGACGCGATGGCGCCGCCGGCCGGGTTCTTCCGCCGCGCCGGGCGTCCAGCCGAGCCCCAGCGAGTGCCACGCGGTCTCCGCGCCGATCTCCAGCGCGACCGAAAAGCCGCCGCCTCCGCCCGCCCGCGCAAGCGCGTCGGGCTCGGCGCGCCTGAGGCCGCGGCCCTGCGCGAACAGCGAGATCGCCTCGACGAGGTTGGTCTTGCCGGCGCCATTGGCGCCCGTGAGCGCGACGATGCGGCCCAGGCCGGCGAGGTCGAGCGCGGGATAGGAGCGGAAGTCGGCCAACGTCACGCGCCGGACGCGCGGCGCGGAATCCTCCGGCGTCACACCCGCATCGGCATCAGGACGAACAGGGCCGAGGCGCCGTCGCGATCCTGGAACAAGGTCGGCGAGCCGGAATCGGCCAACCGCACCAGCGCGGTGTCGCCGTCGACCTGGGCCGCGATGTCGAGCAGGTAGCGGGAGTTGAAGCCGATCTCGATCGGCGTCGAATCGTAGTCGACCTCGATCTCCTCGGTCGCCGAGCCCGAATCCGGGTTGTTGACCGACAGCGTCATCTTGCCGTCGCCCACCGCCAGTTTCACGGCGCGGCCGCGGTCCGACGACACGGTGGAGACGCGGTCGACCGCGTCCTTGAACGCCTGCTTCTCGACGACGAGCCGCTTGTCGTTGCCCTGCGGGATCACGCGCGCGTAATCGGGATAGGTGCCGTCGATCAGCTTGGTGGTCAGCGCCGCCGAACCGACGACGAACCGCGCCTTGGTCGGCGACACTTCGACCGTCACGGTTCCTTCCGCGTCGGCCAGCAGCTTGCGCACTTCGCCCACCGCCTTGCGGGGCACGATCACGCCGGGCATCCCGACCGCGCCCTTGGGGGCCGGCGTCTCGACGCGCGCGAGGCGGTGGCCGTCGGTCGCCACCGCGCGCAGCGCGTGCTTGCCGGAGGATTCCACGACGTGGAGGTAGATGCCGTTGAGGTAATAGCGCGTCTCTTCCTGCGAGATCGCGAACTGCGTCTTGTCGATCAGGCGGCCGAGTTCGGCGGCCTCGAGCTCGAAGCGATGAGGCATGTCGCCGGCCGACAGCGCGGGGAAGTCGGAGGCCGGCAGGCATTGCAGCTGGAAGCGCGAGCGCCCCGAGCGCAGCGTCAGCCGGCTGGCGTCGCCGTCGGCTTCGAGCGAGACCTGCGCGCCGTCGGGAAGCTTGCCGACGATGTCGAACAGGATGTGGGCGGCCACCGTGGTCGCGCCCGCTTTGGCGACCTCGGCGGGCGCGCGCTCGGTTGTCTCCACGCTCAGGTCGGTGCCCTTGAGCAGCAGGCCGTCCTTGTCGGCTTCCACCAGCACGTTTGCGAGGATCGGGATCGTGTTGCGCCGCTCGACGATGCGATAGACGTGCCCGAGGGCCTTCAACAGCGCGGCGCGCTCCAGCGTCACCTTCATGGAACCGACCCCTCGACACGGACTTGGGGGGCGAACGCCCCCGAAACGGACCGAAACTCTTGCCCCGCGCGACCCGCCCGCGCAAGCCGGGGCGGCCCTCGATTCACAGCTTAAGCGGGCCTTCCGCGGTCGTTTCAGGTCAAGGCGGCGTGCAAGCCCGCCAACGCGCCGACGAGGCCGAACAGCACCATCGCCGCCGCGGCGGCGATCTCCAGCGTCCGGGCGGCCCCGCGCGCCCAGGGCCCCGGTTTGCGCCGCGCGAGGCCCGCCGCGCCGCGCGCGCCCAAGGTCAGCGCCAGCAGCCCGACGAGGGCGGTCGCCACTCCCGCGCCCATCGCCACGGCCGCCGCCGCCCCGATCCAGAACGCATGGAGCGACATCGCGAAGGCGAGCGCGATCAGCGCGCCGGTGCAGGGCCGCAGCGCCACCGCCAACACGGCGGACGCCGCCTTGCGCAGGTCGAGCGAGCCGGCGGCGAGTTCAGGCAGCGCGGCGTGGATGGCGCCGCACGCGCAACGTTCGGCCGCCTCGCCGGCCCCATAGCGCAGGCGGTCCCACAGGCCGCCCAAGCCGCCGCGCGGACCCGGGGTGGCCGCGAAGCGCGAAGCGCCGGCCGGTTCGCAATCGGCGGCGCGCGGGATCGCGGCGGGGAGGAGTTTGCCCGCCAACAGCCAGAGGCCGAGCGCGGCGACCACCAGGCTCGAACCGACCTGGAACGCGAAGGCGGTGCGCGTCATGGTCGCGCTGGTGAGGTGCAGCAAGGCGTCGGCCGCGCCGACCAACGCGATCGCGCCCGCCGCCTGGGCCGCCGCCGCGACCGCCGCCAGCGTCGCCGCCTGGCGCAACGTCTTGCGGCCGGCGACCGCATAGGCCGCCAGCAGGGTCTTGCCATGGCCCGGCGCCGCGGCATGGACGAGCCCATAGACGAAG
>JAGWKJ010000361.1 GCA_028865375.1 Hyphomicrobiales bacterium
ACCTGGGCGCGGAAGGTATCGATCGGCATCAGGCCCTTCGGCGTCTCGACGTGCCAGAACGTCCAGCCGTTGCAGGCATCCAGCCCTTGCGCCAGCGCGCCGATGCGGTGGATCGAGCCGACCTTTTCGCCGAAGGCGAGCGCGCCGTCGGCGCGCACCAAAGCCTTGTGCCGTTTCTTGGCGTCGGTCAGTCGCGCGCCCGGCGTGACCAGGCCGCGCTCGATCAGCGCCGAGAACGGCACGCGCGGCGCCTCGCGCGCGGTGACGAAGGGGGCGATCGACGGCGCGTCGAGCGGCTGCGTCGCGTCGATGCGCTTCTGCGCTTCCTTGGCGTATTTCGTCTCGCGCTCGAAGCCGATGAAGCGGCGGCCGAGATGCTTGGCGACGGCGCCGGTGGTGCCGGTGCCGGAGAAGGGATCGAGCACGAGGTCGTCGACGCGCGACGACGACAGGATGACGCGCGCCAGCAGCGCTTCCGGCTTCTGCGTCGGATGCAGCTTCTTGCCGTCGCCGCCCTTGAGCCGCTCCTCGCCGGTGCAGAGCGCGATGGTCCAGTCCGAGCGCATCTGCACGTCGTCGTTGCCGGCCTTCAGCGCCTCGTAATTGAACGTGTAGCCCTTGGCGGCGCGGTCGCGCGACGCCCAGATCATGGTCTCGTGCGCGTTGGTGAAGCGGCGGCCGCGGAAGTTCGGCATCGGGTTGGTCTTGCGCCACACGACGTCGTTCAGGATCCAGAAGCCGAGGTCCTGCAGGATCGCGCCGACGCGGAAGATGTTGTGGTAGGCGCCGATCACGAACAGCGTCGCCTGCGGCTTCATGGCGCGCCGCGCCGCGGCGAGCCAGGCGCGCGTGAAGGAATCGTAGGCGGCGAAGTCCTCGAAGCGGTCCCACTCGTCGTCGACCGCGTCCACTGCGCTCTGGTCGGGGCGCGTCAGCGCGCCTTCGAGCTGGAGGTTGTAGGGCGGGTCGGCGAACACGAGGTCGACGCTGGCGGGCGGCAGCGCAGCCATGCCCGATATGCAGTCGCCCACGACGATCCGGTGAGGGTCCGTCGCCGCGGCCGGCGGATCCCCAGTACGCAATACCTGGAGCTGGGGATTCCGGCCGGCGATCCCGGCGCGCACGTTACGCATACTCGACGCCCGGGGTTACGCGGCGAACGAGGCGACTATGGGGGTGCGCGGTAAAGACGTGGTTTATCGGGAATTTGCGCGAAGTCCCGAATTCGGACGATCCGGTTAACGCGCGATCAACCCTGCCGCAGCGGCAGCCGCGCGCACCGGCGCGAAGCTCGCGCGATGCGCGGCGCAGGGGCCGAGCCGGGCGAGCGCGGCGCGATGGGCGGCGGTCGGATAGCCGAAATGCCGGGCGAATCCGTAGCCCGGATGCAGAAGGTCGAGCCGTGCCATCAGGCGGTCGCGCGCGACCTTGGCGACGATCGAAGCGGCGGCGATCGAGGCCGACAGGCCGTCGCCGCCGATCAGCGGAAAGGCCTCGATTTCGAGGCCCGGCGGGCGATCCCGGCCGTCGACGAGGACGGCGGCCGGCGCGACCGCGAGCGCACGGATCGCGCGCGCCATCGCCAGCAGCGACGCCTTGCGGACGTCGAGCGCGTCGATCTCGGCGGGCGTGGCGAAGGCGAACGCGACAGCGGTCGCACGGGTCAATATCGCGTCGAACAGGATGTCGCGCGCGCGCGCGTCGAGCCGCTTGGAATCGTCGAGGCCCGCCGGCGCGTCGTCGAGATCGAGGATCGCGGCGGCCGCGCAGACCGGGCCCGCGAGCGGCCCGCGGCCCGCTTCGTCGACGCCCGCGACGGGCCCGCCGCGCGCGCGCGCCAGCGCGATCTCGCGCGAGAGGTCCGGTGGCCGCCTTAACCCTGTCATCGCGACGAAATATCCCGCGGCGCTGGATATGGTAAGCGCCACCTTAACGCGTTTTCGCCGGAGAGTTCGATGTCCGATTTGAATGCCGAGCCAACCGTCGCGACGGGCCTTCCGACCGCCGGCGACTTCATGGCGCTCGCGCCCGCGGCGACGCCGGCGCCCGCGCCGGCGCCGATCCCCGCCGAGATGGTCGACGACGGGCACAACGCCGTGCTCGAAGCGCTCGTGAAGGGCGACCAGGACATCCAGGGCCACGTCGCCTATTCGATCTACGAACAGCACAAGCGCGACTGGCTGAACGCCTTCCGCGAACGCGCGGGCCGTTCGCCGACCACCGCCGAATTGCAGGCCTATCTGGTGGGCGAGCAGACGCCGCGGCGCCTGGCGGCCTATCGCCACCTCGCGGCGGCGT
>JAGWKJ010000051.1 GCA_028865375.1 Hyphomicrobiales bacterium
GGCGTCCCGGGCAGCGGATGGGGATCGGTGCGCGCGCGGTGGATCTTGCCGGCGATGGCGTCCGCGTCGTCGAGCAGGTTGATGCGCGACTGGTCGGAGGGTTCCGACTTCGACATCTTCTTCGTGCCGTCGCGCAGGCTCATCACGCGCGGCGCCGGGCCCTGGATCAGGGGCTCCGGCAACGGGAAATAGGTCTCGGGCAGGCCGAGCGCCGCGATGCGCGCCGCGTAATCGCCGTTGAACTTCTGCGCGATGTCGCGCGCGAGTTCGAGGTGCTGCTTCTGGTCGTCGCCGACCGGCACGTGCGTGGCGCGATAGAGCAGGATGTCGGCCGCCATCAACACGGGGTAATCGTAGAGCCCGACGGAGGCGTTCTCTCGGTCCTTGCCGGCCTTCTCCTTGAACTGCGTCATGCGGTTCAGCCAGCCGATGCGCGCGACGCAATTGAAGATCCACGCGAGCTCGGCATGACCGGACACGGCGCTCTGGTTGAAGATGACGTGCGATTTCGGATCGATGCCGGCGGCCACGAAGGCCGCGGCGACCGCGCGCGTGGCCCGCCGCAGCTCGTCGGGATCGATGTCGAGCGTGATCGCGTGCAGGTCGACGACGCAATAGATGCACTCGTGCGTCGCCTGCATCTCGACGAAGCGACGGATCGCGCCGAGGTAATTGCCCAGATGCAGGGCGCCGGTCGGCTGCACGCCGGAAAACACGCGTCCGCCCGAAGCCATCGACCCGATCCCCGCCAAACCGCCGCCTTATGGCCGCGGCGACGGCGGCGCGCAAGGCGGCGCCGTGCCCGTCCTCACGACGGCCAAGTCGCTCCGTGGGCGTTGACGAAGATCGAATAAAGCGAGGTGGTCGCGCAGACGTAGAGCCGGTTGCGCTTGGGGCCGCCGAAGCACAGGTTGGCGACGACTTCTGGCACGGCGATCTTGCCGATGAGCGTCCCGTCCGGCGCGTAGCAGGACACGCCGGCGCCGGTCGAGGTCCACAGGTTGCCCGAAATGTCGAACCGGAAGCCGTCGAACACGCCGACGTCGCAGGTCGCGAAGACGCGGCCGGGACCGAGCGTGCGGCCGTCGGCGCCGACGTCGTGGACGCGGATGTGGCGCGGGCCGTCCTTGCGGTGCGAAATGCCGGTGTCGGCGACGTAGAGATACCGCTCGTCGGGGGAAAACGCGAGGCCGTTGGGCTTCTCGTAGTCGGTCAGCGCCGCGCTCACCGCGCCGGTGGCGGCGTCGATCCGGTAGACGTGGCAGCCGTCGACCTCGTGGGGCGCGGCGTCGCCCTCGTAGTCCGAATCGATGCCGTAGCTCGGGTCGGTGAACCAGATCGAGCCGTCCGACTTCACCACGACGTCGTTGGGCGAGTTGAAGCGTTTGCCGTCATGGCGGTCGGCCAGCACCTTGCGCGTGCCGTCGTGTTCGATGCGCGACACGCAGCGGCCGCGGTGCTCGCAGGCGACCAACCGGCCCTGGCGGTCGACCGTGTGGCCGTTCTGGTTCATCGCGGGCTGCATGAACGTGGAGACCGAGCCGTCCGTCTCGTCGTAGCGCATCAGGCGGTCGTTGGGGATGTCGGACCAGACGAGATATCTCCCGGCGGGAAAATAAGCCGGGCCCTCGGCCCAGCGCGAACCGGTCCACAGCTTCTCGAGATGGGCGCTCTTGTGGACGAGCCGCGCGAAGCGGTCGTCGAGGATTTCATAGGTTTCGGCCGGCATGTCGTTCCCCCGGGGAAGTCCGCGCCCGCACAATGCCGGCACGGACGCGCGGGCGCAACGCCCCGCGCGCCGTGCCTCACTCCGCGGCTTGCGCGAGCGGCTCGGCGGGCGGCGCGCCGGCGGCGGGTTTCGCGCCGCGCCCGCGGCCCGAGAAGAACGCGTCGACGAAGTCGAGGTAATAGTAGACCACCGGCGTGATGTAGAGGGTCAGCAGCTGGGACACGAGCAGGCCGCCCACGATGGCGATGCCCAGCGGCTTGCGCAGCTCCGAACCGGCGCCGCTCGCCAGCGCGATCGGCAGCGCGCCCAGGATCGCCGCCATCGTCGTCATGAAGATCGGGCGGAAGCGGACGTTGGCGGCCTCCCGGATCGCGCTGAGCGCGTCGGCGCCGGCCGCCCGCCGGCCGATGGCGAAGTCGACCATCATGATCGCGTTCTTCTTTACGATGCCGATCAGCAGCAGGATGCCGATGATCGCGACGATCGTCAGGTCGAGGTGGAACAATCGCAGCGCCAGCAGCGCGCCCAGCCCGGCCGAAGGCAGGCCCGACAGGATCGTGATCGGGTGAATGAAGCTCTCGTAGAGGACGCCCAGCAGCACGTAGATGACGAGCACCGCCGCCAGCAGCAGGAAGCCCTGTCCCTTCAGCGCCTGCTGGAACAATTGCGCCGTGCCGGCGAAATTGGTGACGATGGTGGCCGGCAGGTGCACGTCGCGTTCCACGCCGCGGATGGCGTCGGTCGCCTGGCCGATCGAATAGCCCTGCCCGAGGTTGAAGGAGATCGTCACCGAGGGCTGCTGCGATTGGCGGTTGATCGTCAGCGGGCCGACGCCGCGGGTCACCTTGGTCACCTCGGAGAGCGGCACCAGCTTGCGCTGGCCGGTGGCGTCCGTCGAGGCCGATTTCACGAAGAGGCGGCCGATGGCGGAGGGATCGTCCTGGAACTTCGGGTCGGAGGTCATGATGACCTGATAGTCCGAGGCTTCGGTGAAGATCGTCGAGACCTGCTGGGTGCCGAACGCGGCATAGAGCGCGGAGCGGATCTGGTCGTTCGTCACGCCGAGCGCCGCGGCCTTGGCGTCGTCGACCTTCACTTCGAACTGCGGGTTCTTGATCTGGAGGTCGCTCGAGACGTCGCGCACTTCCTTGAGGCGCGACATCAGCGCCTCCACCTTCGGCGCGAAGGAATAGAGCGCCCCGGTGTCGCCGGACTGCAAGGTGTATTGATACTGCGCGGCCGACGGCCGGCCGCCGGTGAAATTCAGGTTCTGCACCGGCTGGAAGATCGAGCGGATGCCCGGCACGACGGTCACGGCCTTTCGCAGCCTCGCCAGCACGCCGAGCACGTCGCCGCGCACGTCGTAGGGCTTGAGCGCGACGAACATGAAGCCGTTGCTCGTCAGCCCGCCGCGGCCCACCGCCGTGACGTATTGGCGGACCGCGGGATCGGCGCCGACGATGCGCGCAACCGCCTGCTGGCGCGACTTCATCGCGTCGATGGACGAATCGGGGGCGGCCTGCGTGAAGCCGATCAGGTAGCCGGTGTCCTCGAGCGGGAAGAAGCCCTTCGGTATCGAGCCATAGAGGCTCAGCGAAAGGAAGATGGTGCCCAAAGTGACGAAGATCACGACGGCGCGGGCCTTCAGCACCCAGTCCAAGGACACGCGGTAGCCCGCCGAAAGCGCGCCGAACGCGGCGTCGACGATCCGCACCATGAGGCCGTGGCGCGCGTCGTGGTCGACCGCGTGCAGCACGCGCGCACACAGCATCGGCGTCAGCGTCAGCGACACGAAGCCCGAGACCAAGATCGCGACGGTGATCGTGACCGCGAACTCGCGCAGCACCCGGCCCACGATGGACCCCATCATCAGCACGGGCAGGAACACCGCGACCAGAGAAAACGTGATCGACAGGATCGTGAAGGCGATCTCGCGCGAGCCCTTCATCGCCGCCTCGAACGGGGCCATGCCCTCCTCGACGTGGCGCATGATGTTCTCGAGCATCACGATCGCGTCGTCGACGACGAAGCCGACCGAAAGCGTGATCGCCAGCAGCGAGATGTTGTCGATGGAATAGCCGAACGCCCACATGAAGGCGAAGGCGCCGATCAGCGACACCGGCAAGGCGAGGGCGGGGATGATCGTCGCCGAGAGCGACTTCAGGAACAGGAAGATGACCAGGATCACGAGCATGATCGACAGGCCGAGCGTGAAGCGAACCTCCTCGACCGAGCGGCGGATCGATTGCGAGCGGTCGTTGACGATGACGGCGCTGATCGCGGGGGGAAGCTGCGCGACGTAATGGGGCATGCGCTCGCGGATCGAATCGACCACCGCGACCGTGTTGGCGTCGGGCTGGCGGAAGATCGCCATGACGATGCCCCGCCGCATCCCCGTCGCGTCGCCCCGCCAGGCCGCGAGCTGGTCGTTTTCGACGCCGTCGTATACGCGCGCCACGTCGGACAGCTTCACCGGCGCCCCGTTGCGCCAAGCGACGGCGACGTTGGCGAAGTCCGCCGCCTTCGTGAGCGGGCTCGCCATGTTCAGCGTCGTGTTCTGCGCCTTGCCCAGCATCGTGCCGACGGGCAGCGAGGAGTTGGCCGCCGCCACCGCGGCGCCGATGTCGCCCAGCGTCAGCCCGCGCGCCGCCGCCTTGTCCGGGTCGGCCTCGATCCGCACCGCGTAGCGCTGCTGGCCGAACACCAGCACCTGGGCGACGCCGGGCAATTGCGAGATCTGCTGCGAGAACACCTGTTCGGCGTAATCCTGCACCGTGGTGAGCGGCAGCGTCGAAGAGGACAGCGACAGGAACACGATCGGCGCGTCGCCGGGGTTCACCTTGCGGAAGTTGGGCGCCTCGGTCATCTGCGCCGGCAGGCGCTTGATCGTCGCCGCGATCTCCGACTGCACGTCGAGCGCCGCGCCGTCGATGTTGCGGTTGAGGTCGAATTGCAGCGTGATGTTGGTCTCGCCCTGGTTCGAGGTCGATGTCATCGACGACACGCCGGGGATCGAGGTGAAGGCGCGCTCGAGCGGCGCGGCGACCGACGTCGCCATCGTGTCGGCGCTGGCGCCGGCGAGGTTCGCGCTCACGCTGATGGTGGGGTAGTCCACCTGGGGCAGCGCCGCCACGGGCAGTTGCAGGTAGCCGAAGATCCCCAGCAGCACGAACGACGCCATCATCAGCGTCGTCATCACCGGGCGGCGGATGCACAGCTCCGAGAGCGTCATGTCCCGTCCTCAGCTCTTCGCGCCGGCGGCCGGCCTCGTCGTCACCTTGGAGCCGTCGCGCAGCAGCAGCGCGCCGTCGACGACCACGGTCTCCCCGCCGGCGAGGCCCGACGAGATCGCCGCCACCGCGTCCTGCGAGCGCGAAACCGTCACCTTGACGACGCGGGCGACGCCGTCCTTCACGACGAACACGAAGTTGCCGTCTTGGCTCACTTGAACCGCGGTGCGCGGCACCGTCACCACGTCGGGGTCGACGCGAAGCACCGCGCGCACGTCGCACAATTGGCCCGGCCAGAGCTTCTCGTCGGCGTTGGCGAAGGTCGCGCGCACCGCGACCGTGCCGGTGCCGCTGTCGACCGAATTGTCCACGAAGCCATAGGCGCCGGCGACGCGCTCGGTCCCGCCCTGCGGCGTGACGTAGACCGGTTGCCCCGCCGCCATCGCCGCGCGCACGAGGCCGAGGTCCTGTTGCGGCGCGGGGAATTGCACGTAGATCGGCGAGGTCTGGTTGATGGTCGCCAGCACGCCGGCGGCCGAATTGTCGCTCGCCCGGGCGAGGTTGCCGACGGTGAGGCCGACGGCGCCGATGCGGCCCGTCAGCGGCGCCGCGATGTCGTACCAGCTGAGCTGCGTCTCGATGCCCTTGATCGCGGCTTGGTCGACCGCGATCGCGGCGGTCGCCGTGGCCACGGCCGTCTTGGCGTTTTCGAGGTTGAGAACCGGCGTGGCCGAGGATTTCACGAGGTTCTGGTAGCGCGCGAGGTCGCGGTTCGCCTGTTCCAGCGTCGCCTGGTCCTTCAGGATCTGCGCCTTGGCGGCGGCGTCCTGCGCCTCGACGTTGCGCTTGTCGAGCGAGAACATCGGCTGTCCCGCCTCGACGTGGTCGCCGTTCTTGACGAACACCTTGTCGATCATGCCGTCGACGCGCGACCGCACCTGCACCGTGGCGACCGTCTGCACCGTGCCCACGGTGTCGATCCGCAATTCCAACGGTCCGCGCTTGGCCGTGTCGACGGCCACCGAAACCGCCGGCAGCGCCGGCTTGACGGCTGCCGCGGGCGCCGTCGCGACGACCGGGCCGGCCTTCAACGCCGACGGCATCACGCGATCGACCGCCGCCAGCGCGCCCGCGGGAACGATGCCGCGCAGCGCGCGGAACGGCGCGCCGCCGCCGGCGACCACGCGGTCGAGCCGATCCGGGGCATAGGTGAAGTAGGCGACGGCCAGCGCGGCGGCGACGAGAATGACGGACTTCGCCCGGACGGCCATTCGAGAGCGCCTTTCAAGTCGGGCGCCGCCGGCCGCGGCGTCCCGCCGCGAAGCGCGCCGCGCGCCCGCCCGGGCGCGTCGTTTTCAAGCGCTTACCTCTATGTCGCGGCGATGCACCGCACAAATTACTTTTTGTATAGGCGCGGTCCGGGCCCCGATCGCCCGCGCTCCTTGCCCGGGGCGCGCGCCGGCGCCATGAAGCGGCGCGGGGCTGGCCCGCGGGACCTCGGGTTGGGATGCAAGAGCCGAACGGCGGGCCGCCCGAGCGGCCCAAACAGCCCATGACGGCCGCGATCATCTGCAAGGACGAGGAGGCCTGCATCGGCGCCTGCCTCGGCAGCCTCGCCGATTGCGCGGAGATCGTCGTCGTCGATTCCGGCTCGACCGACCGCACGCTCGACATCGTGCGGGAATTCGCCGTGCGCGGCCTTCCGGTCCGGCTCGTCGAAAACGCCTGGCCGGGCTACGCCAAGCAGAAGCAATTCGCGCTCGACCTCGCAAGCCAGCCTTGGGTTTTCTCGATCGACGCCGACGAGAGGATCGACGACGAGCTGCGACGCGCCCTGCCCGCCGCGCTGGCGGCCGCCGACGCGCCCGACGCCTATCGCGTCGTGCGCCGGCAGACGTTGTTCGGCCTGGCGCCGGGGCGCCTCGTGGCGCCGTCGCGGCCCAAGTCGCTGCGCCTCGTGCGCCGGGGCAAGGCGCATTTCGACCTCGCCGCGCTCGTCCACGAGGGGCTGGTCGTCGACGGCCGCATCGGCGACATCGCGCAAGGCGGCATCGTGCAGGACCGCCCGCTGCGCCTCGACGACCAGATGGCCAAGGAGATCCGCTACGCGACCCTGAAGGCGCGCCAGCGGGTCGAAGCGGGGCGGCGGCCCAGCGTCCTCAAGCTGCTCTTCAACCCGCCCGGCTACTTCCTGCGCAATTATTTCGGCCTGCGCCTATGGCGCTTCGGCGTCTCGGGCTTCGTCCACGCGGCGACCGGCGCCGCCTATTCCTTCGTGGCCGAGGGCCTGCACTGGCAGATGTGGCGCGCGTCTCAGGCGCGCGGCGCCGCCAGCACGCCGAAGAACGCCGGCAGCGCGAGCAGATAGGCGAAGCCCGCGAACAGGATCGTCGCCGCGAGGCCGAACGTGGTCGAGACCACCGGCACGGCGGCGGCGCCGATCACCGAGAAGCATCCGTTGACGCCCCACGCCCAGATGAACATGTGCGACTTGCCGAGCCGGCCGAGCGAGGTCATCGCGGTGGGCATCGGGAAGCCCATCAGGAAGGCCGGCGGCGCCACGACGGCGAAGCACAGCGCGAGGCGCTCGGCGTAAGGCAGCGCGCCCATCGGCTCCAGCGCGCGGTCGAGGAACAGCGCGTAGCCGATCAGGATCGCACCGATGGCGAGAAAGATCGCCGGCATGACAGCCCGCGCGCGGGGCAGGATCGTCTCCGATGCCAGCGCGCCGAGGCCCGAGAACACCAACATGCCGGTGATGAGCACCGAGGCGGAGACGGTGGCGTTGCCCAGCGCCATCACGAACTTCGCGATCAGCCCGACCTCGACCATGATGTAGCCGGCGCCGAGAGAGGCGAAATATACGAGCGTCAACGCCTTGCCGGGCGTCCGCGAGAAGATCGCGCGCCAGCCCCAGATCACCGGGAACGCCATCAGCGCGGCAGCCAGCGCGGCGGCGACGCCCAGCGTCGCCCACACCAGCAAGTAGCCCCATTCGTCCTGCAACAACTCCAGCCGGTCGAGCGTGTGGGGCAGGTCGGGCACCTTCACGTAGGCCGCGAAATAGGGCCGGTCGTTGGTCAGCGGCCGGATGTCATAGACGTAGCGCTTCGCGACGTCGGCCCAGCCGCCGTGCACGAGGCGCTGCCAAACGAGTCGCCCGAGCGTCGTGGCGGGCAGCACGGAATCGGTCGGCGGCGCGCCGCCGCCGGCGTCGGGTCCGGTCGGGTCGGCCGCGGGTCCCGTGGGATCGGAGGGCGCGGTCGGATCGGCCGCGCCGGGGCCCGTCGGATCGGCCTGCGCGACCGCGTCGCCTTGTTGCGGATTGCCGTCGCCGAACACGCTGGCGCGATATTCCTTCAGGATGCCGTCGGCCTTGGAGAGGTCGTAGGTCGCGCCCGGCGCGTAGATTTCGTCGAACGAGAGCGACTTCGTGTAGGCCTGCAGCGCCTTGGTCTCGGCGTCGTCGAAGCCGCCGCGCTTGTAGAGCACGGTGGTCGTCGAAAGATAGGATTGCGCGACGAAGAAGTCCTTCGCCACGTCGCCGCCCGCCACCGCCTTGGCCGCGTCCGCCATCGTCGCGGCGAGCTTCAGCACCGACTTCGCCGGCTCTTCCTTGTTCCAGAGCGTCACCGAGAGCACGCCGCCGGGCTTGAGCGCGCGCATGTAGGTCTCGAAGGCCTCGCGCGTGTAGGGGAACTTCTCGATGATCGGGAATCCGCCGGGGCTCGACAGGCCGGCCGAATCGGCGAGGCTGAAGTCGATCACGTCGAAGGTCTCGCCGCTGGCGGCGAGATAGTGCCGGCCTTCGAGGCCGACCGCGGTGACGCGCTTGTCGCGCAGCTCGTCGCCGGTGAAGTCGCGCACGGCCTTGGAGGCGAACGCCTTCAGGATCGCCGGATTGCCTTCCGCCACCGTGACGTGGCTCGCCCCCGATCGCAGCGCCACGGCGGTCGATATGCCGCCGCCGAACTGCACCACGAACGTGTCGGGCGATTTCTTCAGCAGATAGGGGTAGAACATCGGCAGGTAGCGGAAATACGCGGTCTGCGAATCCGGCAGCGACTTGATGATCCCGCTCGGCCCTTCGCCGTCGACGTATAGGCCGAGATAGGCGTTCTCCGGCATCGACTTCAGGTTGAAGGCGGCGTCGTCCGACAGGCCCGGCGCGAAATGAAGGTACGAGCTCGAATAGATCTCGACGTAGCCGAACGGCGACGGCTCCGAAAGCACGCGCTTGTTGTCGGGGAACTTCCGCGCGTAGGCGACGCCCTTGTAGTCGTTGGTGGCGAGCTGGCTGAACCCGAACGCCGGCGCCTCCACGTAGGCGGCGACCGCCGCCGCCATCAGGCCCGCGAAGACGGCGAAGCCGCGCGCGTTCGCGAAGGCCGAGAACCACGCGGCCCCGGCGAGCGTGACGAGCCCGAGCGGCACGAGGATCAGCAGCCGGGGCGGCAGGAAATACATCGCGCCGAGGAACGCCAGTCCGCACAGGCCGGCGCCCAACAGGTCGGCGAAATAGACGCGGCCGAAGTTGCGGTCGCTCTTCAGGAACACCGCTCCGAGGAAATAGGCGCCGGCGAGGAAGGGCAGCAGCTCGTAGGCGAACAGGCCGAACAGCTTCCACTTCTGCGCCGGGTCGGAGACGAGGAAGATCGCGTTGAAGTTCAGGCTTTGCGCCATCAGGTCGCCGAACACGGCCAGCGGCCCCACGAGCGCCAGCGACACGCCCGCCACCGTCTTCCAGTTGCGGTCGAAGAAGCCCTTGGCGACCGCCATCGTCGCGCTGGCCAGCCCGAAGCCGAGCATGGCCAGGCTCACCACCAGCGAGCCGAAATGCGCCCATCCGCCGACCGAGAACACGCGCATCGCGTCGATCTGCAGCGCGATCACCGAGCCCGCGAGCAGGCCGACCGCGACGTAGACGAGCGCGCGAGTGCGCGCCTCGTTCCCGGGCGCGGCGTCGTAAGTGGTGGCGGCGTCTGACATCGGGGATCCCGGTCGCGAAACGGGCGCGGCCCCGGAGGACCGCGCCCTTGGAAGCAGGCGGACGAGGGCGGCGGCCCTCAGTTGTTGTGCGATCCGACGATCTTGCCGTCGACGAGCTTCGTGAACGGCACGAAGGGCACGATCTTGCCGTTGTAGATGTCGGAGCGGGCGACCGTTACCTGGCCGTCGGCGGCGGTCGACTTGGTGATCTTCAGCACCCGCTGCGCGCCGGGCGGGCCGACGGGGATGACCATGATGCCGTCCGGCTTCAGCTGCTGGAGCAACGGGGGCGGCACGTGGTCGATGCCGCAGGTGACGATGATCTTGTCGAACGGGCCGTTTTCGGCCCAGCCGTAGTAGCCGTCGTCGTTCTTGGTCGTGATGTGCTTGTATTCCTCGTAGCCGCGCGCGATCAGCGCGTCGTAGGTCGCGCGCGTGCGCTCGGCCAGCGGCTTGATGATCTCGATGGTGAACACCTTGTCGGTGAGGTTGGCGAGGAACGCCGACTGGTAGCCCGATCCGGTGCCGACCTCGAGCACGCGCTCGCCCTTTTGAGGATCGATCGTGCTGGTCATGCGACCCACGAGGTGCGGACCGGAGATGGTGACGCCGAAGCCGATGTCGAGGAACGCGCTGGCGTAGGCGCGCGGCAGGTTCGGCTTCAGGCAGAACTCCTCGCGCGGCACGTAGAGGAACGCCCGCTCGACGCGCTTGTCCCAGACGTCCTTGTTGCGCACCAGCGCGCCGAAGCGGTCGAACCGCTCGCCGAGGTATTTCGGGTCCTCGTCGCGCTGCGACACGCCCCATTTGACGAACGCCGCGCGATCGGTCGTCGGCGGATAGTCGGTCCAGTCGTAGGGCTTGGTGATCTTGCTGGTGTAGACGGCCTTCGCGGGAGAGGCCAGGAGCGCGGCGCCGGCGAGGCCCGCGGCGCCCTTGATGAAGTCACGGCGTAGCAATCGGTGCTCCCTCGGTCGAATCGAAGCGCGGTCCCGCGCGTTCGCGCCCCTATAGCCGCAGCGGCGCCGCCGGGGAAAGCGCGACCGCGGCGGCCCGG
>JAGWKJ010000052.1 GCA_028865375.1 Hyphomicrobiales bacterium
GGAGAAGATCAACCCGGTCGCCGGCTGCCTGCCGATGTTGGTGCAAATCCCCGTCTTCTTCGCGCTCTACAAGGTCATTTTCACGACGATCGAGATGCGACAGGCGCCCTTCTTCGGCTGGATCCACGACCTGTCCGCGCCCGACCCGCTGCACATCTTCAATCTGTTCGGTCTGTTGCCGTTCGACCCGAGCAACATCCCGCTGCTGGGTCATTATCTGGGCATCGGCATCTGGCCGGTGGTGATGGGCTGCACCCAGTTCATCCAGATGAAGATGAACCCGGAGCCGACCGACCCGACGCAAAAGACCATGATGACCTGGATGCCGGTCGTGATGACCTTCTTGCTCGGCGGGTTCCCGGTCGGTCTCGTGATCTATTGGACTTGGAATAACACGCTGTCGGTGCTCCAGCAATACTACATCATGAGCAAATCGGGCGTGAAGGTCGAGCTGTGGGACAATCTCGTGAAGTTGCTCCGCAAGCCGGCGACGTGAGCGCGCCCGAGGGCATGGATTTCGTCGAGGTCGGACGCAAGCTGTTCGCCGGCCCGTGCGACTTCATGTGGGCGGCCGATCGGGCCGACGGCCTGCCCCCGCCGGGGCCGCCCGAGATCGCCTTCGCGGGACGCTCCAACGTCGGCAAGTCGTCGCTCGTCAACGCGCTGACGGGCCGCAAGACGCTCGCCCGCATCTCCAACACGCCGGGCCGCACGCAGCAGCTCAACTTCTTCGACCTCGCCGGCAAGCTGCGGCTGGTCGACATGCCGGGCTACGGCCATGCCGCCGTCGGCAAGGACAAGAAGGCGAACTGGGACGCCAATCTGCGCGCCTACCTGCGCGGCCGCCAGCCGCTTGCGCGCGTCTACGTGCTGGTCGACTCGCGCCACGGGGCCAAGCCGGTCGACCGCGAGATCATGGACCTGCTCGATCGCTCGGCCGTGTCCTACCAAGTCGTTCTGACCAAGACCGACGCCATCGGGCAAGCCGATCGCAAGGCGCGGATCGAGGGCATGGCGGCCGAACTCGCCAAGCGCCCCGCCGCCCATCCCGACATCCTGGCGCTGAGCGCCAAGACCGGCGACGCCGTGCCCGAGTTGCGGGCCGCCGTCGCCCGCCTACTCGCCGAACGCGGCGAAGCATAGCCCCCTTCAAACCTCCGCGCTTTGCTCTATGAGGACGAAGCCGCAGAGGACATGCCGATGAAGGACGCCGCCGATCCGCAACTGACCGCCGAAATCCTGATGCAGGCGCTGCCCCACATGCTGCGCTACGACGACGCCATCGTCGTTGTGAAATACGGCGGCCATGCCATGGGCGACGAGGCGGTCGCAAAAAGCTTCGCCAAGGATATGGTGCTGCTCGAACAATCGGGCGTGAACCCGGTGGTCGTCCATGGCGGCGGGCCGCAAATCGGGGCCATGTTGAAAAAGCTCGGTATAAAATCACAATTTTTCAATGGCTTGCGCGTAACAGATAAAGAAACGGTCGAAATCGTCGAAATGGTCCTCGCGGGCCAGATCAACAAGCAGATCGTGGGTCACATCAACGCCGCCGGAGGCCGCGCGATAGGGCTTTCGGGCAAGGACGGCAATCTCGTCACCGCCACCAAGGTGACGCGGCCCGCCAAGGATCCCGGTTCCAACATCGAAAATGCGGTCGATCTCGGCTTCGTCGGCGATCCGACCACCGTCGATTCGCGCGTACTCGAACAGGTGCTCGGCCGCGAGTTGATTCCCGTGTTGGCGCCCGTCGCGCAGGGCGCCGACGGCGAGACCTACAACATCAACGCCGACACGTTCGCCGGCGCCATCGCCGGCGCGCTCGACGCCAAGCGCCTGCTGCTGCTGACCGACGTGCCCGGCGTGCTCGACAAGTCGGGCGCCCTCATCAAGGAACTGCGGGTCGACGACATCCGTCGGCTGATCGCCGACGGCACGATCACCGGGGGCATGATCCCCAAGGTCGAGACCTGCATCTATGCGCTGGAACAGGGCGTGGAGGGCGTCGTGATCCTTGACGGCAAGATCCCTCACGCGGTGCTGATCGAGCTGCTGACCGACGTCGGCGCGGGGACTCTCGTGACGAAATGAGGGGTGGAGCCCGCCCTGCGGGTGCGTGCTAGGGTTCCGGCTTCGGGCGAGGGGGAGTCGCATGGGCGATCGGCCGATCGGAATTGACCTGTTCGCCGGCGTCGGCGGCATGAGTCTCGGCTTCGAGCAGGCGGGGTTCGACGTCGCTGCGGCGGTCGAGATCGACCCCGTCCACGCCGCCGCCCATGCCTTCAACTTCCCAATGACGGCGGTGCTGCCGCGTTCGGTCGTGGGCCTGAGCGCGGCGGAAATCCGGTTGGCGGCGGGCATCGGCCGAAACAAGGTGCATTGCGTGTTCGGCGGCCCGCCCTGCCAAGGCTTCTCGCTTATCGGGCATCGCGTGCTCGACGATCCGCGCAACCGGCTCGTGCTCGAATTCGTGCGGCTGGTCGCCGAACTGGACGCCTCGACCTTCGTATTCGAGAACGTGAAGGGATTGACGCTCGGCGGTCAGCGACAAGTCCTCGACGAATTGATCGAAGCCTTCGCCGGGGCCGGCTATTCTGTGCGACAGCCTTGGCGCGTGTTGGACGCGGCGCATTACGGCGCGCCGCAACGACGCGAGCGGCTCATCCTGTTCGGCGCGAAGACGGGCGCGCGCGATCCCGAATATCCGCCGCCGGTCTTCCGCGCGGCCGGCCGCAGGGACGTCAAAGGCGGTCCGTTTCCCGGCGCCTCGGTCGCCGACGCGCTCGACGACTTGCCCGATGCCGATCGGTTCCCCGCCCTGCTCGACGGCGACGAGGTCGCCGCGACCTTCGGCCGGCCGTCCGACTACGCGGCGGAAATGCGCTGCGTCGAAGCCGGCGCTTGGCATTTGGGTCATCGCCGCAAATGGGACCCCTCGCGGCTCACGTCCAGCGCACGGACCGGCCACAGCGACATTTCGCGCCGGCGCTTCGCAGAAACGGCAGGCGGCGACGTCGAGCCGATCAGCCGATTCTTCAAGCTCCGGGCCGACGGCGTCTCCAACACGTTGCGCGCTGGCACGGACGGCGCGCGCGGCGCCTTCACCAGTCCGCGACCGATCCATCATCGCTTCGCCCGCTGCGTGACGGTACGGGAGATGGCTCGGCTTCACGGCTTCCCGGACTGGTTCCGGTTCAACGCCACCAAGTGGCACGGCGCCCGCCAGATCGGCAACGCGGTGCCGCCGCCGCTCGCGCGCGCGATCGCGGAATCCGTGGTCGCCGCGCTCGGCGCCAAGCCGACCAAGCGCGGCAAGGCTTTCCCGCTCGGCGATCCGGCGCTGCTTCGATTCGACGTGACCTCGGCGGCCGCGCATTTCGGCGTCGAACCGCCAAATTCCAAGCGCGACCGCAAGAGCGGCGCCCGCAAGCGGAAGCAGGTCGAGATCGAGCGCGAGCTCGGGGCGAGGCGGGCCAATGGTTGAGCCGCCGCGCCCGAACCGCTATCGCGCGATCATCGAGCGCATTTTCCTTGATCGCTGGACGACGGGCGCCACGGAGTTCGAGTTCGGCCGCGACGACATCGTGAAGACCGCGGCGGCGCTCGGCGTCGACCTTCCGAAGAACCTTGGCGACGTGATCTATTCGCTGCGCTACCGGGACGAGCTTCCCGATTCGATTTTGACGACCGAGCCTCCTGGACAGTCTTGGTCGATCGAGGGCGCGGGCCGCGCGGTCTATCGGTTCAAGCTCGCGCCGACGACCAAGATCGCACCGAACCCGTCGCTTGCCACCATCCCGATCCCCGACGCGACACCCCAATTGATCGTCAAACACGCGTTCGACGACGAGCAAGCGCTGCTCGCGATCGTCCGCTACAACCGCCTGATCGACATCTTCG
This sequence comes from Hyphomicrobiales bacterium, assembly GCA_028865375.1. Lineage (GTDB taxonomy): Bacteria > Pseudomonadota > Alphaproteobacteria > Rhizobiales > Beijerinckiaceae > JAGWKJ01. Next base: position 3,901 of record JAGWKJ010000052.1, read on the forward strand.
TCGGCCTGACGACCTACAGTTTGCAAAACCACCTGCGCACGTCGGTGCGGGGCATCGGCCAGATCGAAATCGACGAACTCTACGTGGGAATCGACAAGCGCGGCGGCCATTACGTGATCCCGGTGCAGGCGAAGGGCGGCTCCGACGAAATCGGCTCGGTGCAGGCCAAGCAGGACATCGCCTTCGCGGCGGAGCGTTTCCCCGACCTGCGCTGCCGGGCGATCGCCGCGCAATTCATGCCCGGTCGCATCGTCGCCCTGTTCGAGCTCGCGGTCCAGGACGACGCCGTCAAGGTGATCGAAGAGCGTCACTACAAGCTGGTACCGGCAAGCGACGTCGATGCGGCGACCGTCCGCAGAAGTCACGATTGACGCGCGACGCCATTCCGACTTCCGGCGCGACTTGAACCACCGCCGTCTTTGCGAGCGAAGCGAAGCAATCCAGACTCTCCAGAAGGCACAGTCCGTTGGCGACGATCAATCGATTGCTTCGTCGCTCCGCTCCTCGCAAAGACGGAGAGGGCGCTGGTCATGATAACACGCACGTCGTCGTTCACCGGGAGCTCGCCAGACCGCCCTACCCCGCCACGCCGATGCGCTTGATCTCCCAATCGAGCGCGACGCCGGACTGTTCGCGCACGCGGCGGCGGACCTCCTCGCCGAGCCCTTCGACGTCGGCGGCGGTCGCCTTGCCGCGGTTGATCAGGAAGTTGCAGTGCATTTCGGACACTTGCGCGTCGCCCATAGCGAGCCCGCGGCAGCCGGCGGCGTCGATCACCTTCCATGCAGACAGGGGCTTGGGGTTCTTGAAGGTCGAGCCGCCGGTCTTCTCCCGGATCGGCTGGCTGGCTTCGCGCGCGGCCGTGATGCGGTCCATTTCGGCCTCGATCATGGCGCGCTCGCCCGGCCGGCCGCGATAGAGCGCGGAAACGAAGATCGCGTCTTCCGGCGCGTCGGAATGCCGATAGGCATAGCCCATGTCGGCATGCGAGAGCGTCAGCGTCCGCCCGGCGCGGTCGATCGCGCGCGCTTCCACCAACACGTCGGTCGTCTCCCCGCCGTGGGCGCCGGCGTTCATGCGCAAGGCGCCGCCGATGGCGCCGGGCACGCCGACGTAGAAGGCCAGACCGTCGACGCCGTTTTCCGCAGCGAACTTGGCGAGGCGCCGGTCGGCGTTGCCGGCGCCGGTGCGGATCAATCCGTCGCCGAGCGCCTCGGCTTCCGCGAAGCCCTTGCCCGCCAACCGCACTACGACGCCCCGCACGCCACCGTCGCGCACGATCAGGTTCGAGCCGAAGCCGATGACGGTGACGGGGATCTCGCGCGGGCAGCGGGCGAGGAAATAGGCGAGGTCGGCTTCGTCGGCCGGCGTAAACAGCGCGTCCGCCGGCCCGCCGACGCGGAACCAAGTGATCGGCGCCAGCGGCTGGTCGAACAGCAGCCGCCCGCGCAGGTCGGGCGCGAGACGCGGCAGGAGCGAGGCGAGGTCGGCGCGATCAGCCGTGGCTTGGGAGGTCACGGCGCCTCGTTAGCCCAATCGGCGGCGCGGGGAAACGGCCTCACCCCGCCGCCAACCTGGCGGCGAGCCCGTTCGCCCAAGTCGTGATCGAGCCCGCGCCGAGGCACACGACATAGTCGCCGGGCCCCGCGAGCTCGCGCACCAGGCCCGGCAGCGCATCGGGTCCGGGCAGCGGGCGCGCGTCGCGATGGCCGTGGGCGCGGATCGCGGCGACCAGCGCGTCGCGGTCGACGCCGGGGATCGGCGCCTCGCCGGCGGCATAGACGTCGGCGACGAGCACCGTGTCGGCGTCGTTGAGGCAGCTGGCGAATTCCGCGAACAGCGATTGCAGGCGCGTGTAGCGGTGCGGCTGCACGACCGCGATCACCTTGCCCTGCGTCGTGGCGCGCGCCGCGCGCAGCACGGCGGCGATTTCCACCGGATGATGGCCGTAATCGTCGACGATGGTCGCGCCGTTCCAGGTTCCCACGCGCGAGAAACGGCGCTTGACGCCGGCGAAGCCCGCGAGCGCGCGCCGGATCGCGTCCGCGCCCACGCCCAGTTCGCGGGCGATCGCGATCGCCGCCGTGGCGTTGAGCGCGTTGTGGTGGCCGGGCATCGGCAGCACGAGGTCGCCGATCGTCTCCTCGCCGGCGCCCGCGCGCGCGCGCAGCGTGACCGAGAAGCGCGAGCGGCCGCCCGACAGGTCGATGTCGTGCAGGCGCACGTCGGCCTGCGGATTCTCGCCGTAGGTGACGACGCGGCGGTCCTCGATCTGGCCGACGAGCTCCTGCACCGTCGGATGGTCGAGGCACATCGCCGCGAAGCCGTAGAACGGCAGGTTCTCGACGAAGGCGCGGAACGCCGCCTTCACGGCCGCGAAGTCGCCGAAATGGTCGAGGTGTTCGGCGTCGACGTTGGTGACGACGGCGACGTCGGCGGGCAGCTTCAGGAAGGTGCCGTCGCTCTCGTCGGCCTCCACCACCATCCAGTCGCCGCCGCCCATGCGCGCGTTGGTGCCGTAGGCCTCGATGATGCCGCCGTTGATGACGGTGGGGTCGAGCCCCCCGCCGTCGAGCAGCGCGGCCACGAGCGAGGTCGTCGTCGTCTTGCCGTGCGTGCCGGCGACCGCCACGCAGGACTTCAAACGCATCAGCTCGGCCAGCATCTCCGCGCGCCGCACGACGGGCAGCCGGCGCGCGCGCGCGGCGGCGAGTTCGGGATTGTCGCGCCGGATCGCCGACGACACCACCACGACTTCCGCCGCGCCGAGGTTGTCGGCGCCGTGGCCGACCGCGACATGCGCGCCCTTGGCGCGCAGCCGCGCGACGTTGGAATTGTCGGAGGCGTCGGAGCCCTGCACCTTGTAGCCGAGGTTCAGCAGCACCTCGGCGATGCCCGACATGCCGATGCCGCCGATGCCGACGAAATGCACCGGACCGAGTTCGCGCGGCAGCTTCACGGGCGTGTCTTCCTTTCCACCAGCGCGAGGACGAAGCCGGCCAGCCGCGACGCGGCGTCGGGCGCGCCGATGGCGCGCGCGGCGGCCGCGGCCCGCGCCAGCGAATCGGGATCCTCGATCCGACGCGCCAGCGCGTCCCTAAGCCAAGCGGCGTCGAAACGCGATTGCGGCACGACCTCCGCGCCGCCCGCCTTGGCCAGGATCGCGGCGTTGGCGGCCTGGTCCTGGTCGAGCGCGCCGGGCAGCGGCACCAGGATCGAGGCGCGCCCGATCGCGGCGAGCTCCGACACGGTCGAGGCGCCCGAGCGCCCGATGACGAGGTGGGAGGCGGCGATGCGCGCGGGCAGATCCTTGAAGAAGGACGCGACCTCGGCGGCCACGCCCGCCGCCGCATAGGTCGCCTGCGCGCGCGCCACGTCCTCGGGCCGCGCCTGCTGCGTCACCGCGAGCCGCGCACGCAGCGCGGCCGGCAGCGCGGCGATCGCCGCCGGGGGCACGTCGCTCATCACCCGCGCGCCCTGCGAGCCGCCGGTGACGACGATCCGGATCGGCCCCTCCCCCGGCGCGACATAGGCGACCTTGGCCGCCTCGATCACGGCCGGACGCACCGGATTGCCGACATGGGTCGCCTTGGCGCGGACGTCAGCGCCGACCCCGCCGAGTTCGGGAAAGCCGGTGGCTATGGCGTCGACGCGCGCCGCGAGGAAACGGTTGGCGCGGCCCATCACGGCGTTCTGCTCGTGCAGCGCGGACGGGATCTTCGACCAAGTCGCGGCCAAGACCGGCGGCACGCAGGGATATCCGCCGAAGCCGATCACGGCGTCGGGTTTCAATTTCGCCAGCGCCGCGCGCGCGGCCAACGCGCCCGCGAGCAGCGTCGCTCCCGCCTTGGCCATGCCCAGCGGCGAACGCCCCGACGGCGTCGCCGCCTTGAAGGCGAACCGCGCCTCGGCGGGAAAGCCCTCGCCGAAGCCGGCCGCGCGCCCGTCGGTCGCCAGCGCCGTGCGGGCGCCGCACGCGCGCAACGCATGGGCGAGCGCCTCGGCGGGAAACAGGTGCCCGCCGGTGCCTCCGGCCGCGAGCAGGATCAGCGGCGCGTCCTTCATTCGGCGGGCGCGGCCGCGAAGGGCGCCTCGCCGACGCTCGACAGCGAGGCGCGCGGCCGGCGCCGCGTGACCGCGATCAGGAACCCCATCTCGATGGCGAGCGAGATCAGCGACGAACCGCCGTAGCTGATGAACGGCAGCGTCATGCCCTTGGCGGGCATCAGGTGGACGTCGACCGCCATGTTGATGACGCTCTGCAAGCCGAACAGCGTCAGCAGGCCCGCCGCCGCGAAGCGCGCGAACGGGTCGTCGTCGCGCGAGGCGAGGAACAGGCCGCGCACGACGACGAAGGCGAACACGGCGGCGATCGCCATGCAGGCGACGACGCCGAATTCCTCGCCCACCACCGCGAAGGCGAAATCGGTGTGGCTGTCGGGCAGCGAACGCTTCACGATCCCCTCGCCGGGGCCCCGGCCGAACAGGCCGCCGGAGACGAAGCTCGCCAGCGCCGTGTCGACCTGGAACGAAGCCGCGCCGCCGTTGGCGGTGGCCGCGCCGCCGCCGAGGAATTGCGAGATGCGCTCGTGGACGTGCGGCGACAGCTTGTAGGCGGCCATGACGCCGACGCCGCCCACGCCGCCGATGCCCGCCACCCAGAGCCAGTGCAAGCCCGCCATGAAGAACAACGCCGCCCAAACGATGGAGAGCAGCATCGTCTGCCCGAAATCGGGTTGCATCAGCAGCGGCACGATGGTGACCGGCAGCAGCGCGAATGCGATCCACGCGCCCGGCCGGTCGCGGCCCTTGCCGCCCTCCGAAAACGCCCACGCGACCAGCACGACGAAGGCCGGCTTCAGGAACTCCGAAGGCTGCACGCCGAAGATCCAGCGCCGCGAACCTTTCACTTCCACGCCGAACTTCAGCGCCAGAACGATCAACAGCAGGCTGACGACGTAGAGCCCCAGCGCCGCGCGGCGCGTCTGGCGCATGTCGAGCGTCGAGGTCGCGATCAGCGCGATCGCGGCGGGCACGAGGTAGAGGGCCTGCCGGTGCACGAAATGGAACGTCGAGAGATGCAGCCGCGCCGCCACCGGCGGGCTCGCCGCCAGCGAGACCACGAGGCCGGTCACCATCAACAGCAGCACGGCGCCGACCAGCCAGCGATCGACCGTCCACCACCACTCGGAAGCCAAGGATCTGTCGGTGCGCGAGATCATCGTCCGCTCTCCCGGTCTTGCGCGGCGCGCGCGAGGCGCAGCGCGATGTCGCGGAACGCGTCTCCGCGCGCCTCGAAGTTCTTGAACTGGTCGTAGCTGGCGCAGGCGGGCGACAGCAGCACCGCCGGCGCCGACGAGGCCCCCGCGAGCGCGTCGGCCAGCGCGCGCGGCGTCGCGGTCGCGAGGTCACCGCAGAGCTCGTGCGACACGCCCGCCGCACGCAGCGTCGCGGCGAATTCGTCGCTCGCCTCGCCCACCAGATAGGCCTTGCGCACGCGCGGAAAGAATTCCGCCAACGGCGCGATGCCGCCCTCCTTGGGCCGGCCGCCGAGGATCCAATGCGCGTCGTCGTAGGAGGCGAGCGCCTTGGCGGCCGAATCCGCGTTGGTCGCCTTGCTGTCGTTGACGAGGATCGCCTTGCCGATCCGCGCCACCTCTTCCATCCGATGCGGCAGGCCCGGAAAGTCCGCGAGCCCCGACGCGATGCGGTCCGCCGCGACCCCGAGGCGCCGCGCCGCCGCGCAGGCGAAGGCGGCGTTCTGCGCGTTGTGCGCGCCCCGAAGCGCCCGCGCGCCGTCGAGTGGGGTCAGGGCCGTCTCGCGCACGCCCTCGCGGACGAACACCGAGCGGTCGCGCACGAAGACGTCGGCGGCGGGATCGTCGCCGCCCGACGCGCGCAACGTCGGCTTGCCCGACGCGATCCGCCGCGCCGCCATCGCGCGCGACGGCGCGTCGTCGTCGCCCACGACCGCGAGACCGGACGCGGCCACGAGACGCTCCTTCACTGCGCCGTACGCCTCGAACGTGCCGTGACGGTCGATGTGGTCGGGCGTGAGGTTCAGCATCAGCCCGACGGTCGGGGCGAGCGAAGGCGTTAGGTCGATCTGGAACGACGACAATTCCAGCACGTGCACGCGGCCCGGCGCCGGCGGCGCCAGAGCCAACGCCGGCACGCCGATGTTGCCGCCGAGTTCCGCCTCGATCCCGCCCGCCCGCAGCAGGTGGGCGACCAGCGCGGCGGTCGTCGACTTGCCGTTGGTGCCCGTCACCGCGACGACGGGCGAATCCGGCGCGGCGCCGGCGCGTTCGCGAAAGAACAATTCCACGTCGCCGACGACCTCGACGCCGGCCGACTTGGCGCGCGCGACCGTCCAATGCGGCGCCGGATGGGTGAACGGCACGCCAGGCGCCAGCACGAACGAGGAATAGGCCGACCAATCGGCGCGCGCGAGGTCCACGACGTCGAAGCCGCGCGCGGCGGCCTTCGCGCGCGCGTCCTCCGAATCGTCCCATGCGTCGGCGAGGCCGCCGCCGGCGCGAATCGCCTCGAGCGTCGCCAGGCCCGATCCGCCGAGGCCGAACAGGGCGACGCGCTTGCCCGCGAGATGTCGGAGCGCGATCATGTCACCGGAGCTTCAAGGTGGAGAGGCCGAGCATCGCCAGCACGAACGAGACGATCCAGAACCGCATCACGACCTGCGGCTCCGACCATCCGAGCTGCTCGAAATGGTGGTGGATCGGCGCCATCTTGAACACGCGCTTGCCGGTCAGCTTGAACGAGGCGACCTGCACGATCACGGAGAGCGCCTCCATCACGAACAGCCCGCCCACCAGCGCCAGCACGATCTCGTGCTTGATGGCGACCGCCACCGTGCCGATCAGCCCGCCCAGCGCCAGCGAGCCGGTGTCGCCCATGAAGATCTGCGCCGGCGGCGCGTTGAACCACAGGAAGCCGACGCCCGCGCCCACCAGCGCGCCCGCCACCACCATCAGCTCGCCGACGCCCGGCACGTGGTTGACGCCGAGGTAGGTCGCGAATGCGAAGTTGCCGACGAGATAGGCGATCAGCCCGAA
>JAGWKJ010000053.1 GCA_028865375.1 Hyphomicrobiales bacterium
AAAGGCACGCCGAGGTGGTTGAGGATTTGCACGACCTGTCCCGAGAAGCCGCACATCGGCATCTGCGGCGTGCCCTTCATGTAGAGCACGACGTCGTTGTCGGCGATGTCCTTCTCGATCCGCTGCTTCACGTCGGCCATGGCGACACACTCCATCGGGGGCCCCGGGCCCCGCCGACGACCTACATAGCGACGGCCGGGCGGCGGCGCCAGCGGCGCCCCGCCGCGGGGCTCATTCCGCCTCGGTCTGGAGCGCCAGCGCGTGCAATTCCCCGCCCATCCGCCCGCGCAGGGCCGCATAGACGATCTGGTGCTGCTGCACGCGGGTCTTGCCCCGGAAGGCGGCGGAGACCACGGTGGCGGCGTAATGGTCGCCGTCGCCGGCGAGGTCGCGGATGTCGATCTTGGCGTCGGGCAGCGCGTCCTTGATGAGCTTCTCGATCTCGCTAGCCTGCATCGCCATGGGCGCCTCCTGCGGTCGGGACCGGGGTTTCGAGGGCGTCCTTCACCCTCTTCAGGACGACGGACGCGGGTTCGGCGCAACCGATGCCCTGCGACGAGCCGTGCAACAGCACCGTGCAGCGCATCGGGTCGTTGTAGGTCACCGCCACCACCTGGTCGACGCGGATGAAACTGACGCCGCCGAGAATCTTCACCTCAATGAACGCCGCCATTTCGCCTCGCGATTCGTCGCCCCGTGCCGGACCTTAGGCCTCCGGGCCGGCGGCCGCCATATGGCGCGGCAACGCATCTTCGTGGGCCGCGCGCAGCGCCGAAAGCGCCGATGGCACGCAACCGGGCCCCAGCGTCACCGACGATCCGCCGACCGCGCCGACGTCCCGGGCCGGCACGCCGGCCCCCGCCGCGCGGGCGAGGAGGCCGGCCGCCTCGCCGGACGCGACCGCGACGAGGTAGCGACCTTGGTCCTCGCCGAACAGGAATTGCGCGGTCGCGGGCCCGTCGAGCGTCGCGCCGAGGCCGCCCGCCAGCGCCATTTCGGCGGCCGCGATCGCTAAGCCGCCGTCGGACAGGTCGTGGACGGCCGCGACCGCGCCGTCGGCGATCAGCGACCTCACGAATTCGCCGGCGCGGCGCTCTGCGGCGAGATCGACCGGAGGCGGGGCGCCCTCTTCGCGGCCGCAGATCTCCCGCAGGTAGAGCGATTGCCCGAGCCAGCCAGGATCGCCGCCGAGCAGCATCAGCCGGTCGCCGGCGCGCTTCAGCGCGATGCCCATCGACTTGCCGGCGTCCTTCAGCAGGCCGACGCCGCCGATGGCAGGCGTGGGCAGGATGCCCGCGCCCATCGTCTCGTTGTAGAGCGACACGTTGCCGGACACGACCGGGAAGTCGAGCGCGCGCGCGGCTTCGCCCAGCCCCTGCAAGCAGCCCACGAACTGGCCCATCGCCTCGGGCTTCTGCGGGTTGCCGAAGTTGAGGTTGTCGGTCAGCGCCAGCGGCGTCGCGCCGACCGCGCAGAGATTGCGCCACGCCTCCGCCACCGCCTGCTTGCCGCCTTCCACCGGATCGGCCTCGCAATAGCGCGGCGTGCAATCGACGGTGAGCGCCAGCGCCTTCGGCCCGTCGCCCAGCCGCACGACGGCGGAATCGCCGCCGGGGCCCTGCACCGTGTTTCCAAGGATCAGCGCGTCATATTGCTCGTAGACCCAACGCTTCGAGCAGAGGTCGGGCGAGGCGAGAAGCGCCAGCAGCGCTCGGTCGTGCGGCATCGGCGGGGCGACCGCGGCGTCGTCGATGCGCGCGGGCGGCGCGGGCGGCGTCCACGGCCGGTCGTAAAGGGGCGCCTGGTCGCCGAGTTCGCGGATCGGCAGGTCGGCCTTGACCTCGCCGTGCCGCTTGACGACGAAGCGCTTGGTGTCGGTCGTTCGCCCGATCACGGCGAAGTCGAGTTCCCATTTGCGGAAAACGGCCTCGGCCTCGGCCCGCTTTTCGGGCTTGAGCACCATGAGCATCCGCTCCTGGCTCTCGGAGAGCATCATTTCGTAGGCGCTCATGCCCTCCTCGCGGCACGGCACCGCGTCGAGGTCGAGCTCGATCCCGAGGTCGCCCTTCGCGCCCATCTCGACGGCCGAGGAGGTGAGGCCGGCCGCGCCCATGTCCTGGATCGCCACCACGGCGCCGGTCGCCATCAGTTCGAGGCAAGCTTCGAGCAGCAGCTTCTCGGCGAAGGGATCGCCGACCTGCACGGTGGGGCGCTTTTCCTCTGCGTCCGCCTCGAACGAGGCCGAGGCCATGGTCGCCCCGTGGATGCCGTCGCGGCCGGTCTTGGACCCGAGATAGACGATCGGGTTTCCTACCCCGGTCGCCTTGGAATACCAGATCGAATCGGCCCGGGCGACGCCGACCGCCATCGCGTTGACGAGGATGTTGCCGTCGTAGCGCGGGTGAAAGCCCACCGACCCGCCGACCGTCGGCACGCCGAACGAATTGCCGTAGCCGCCGATGCCCGCCACCACGCCGGCCACGAGCCGGCGCGTCTTGGGATGGTCGATGGCGCCGAAGCGCAGGAAATTCAAGCACGCCACCGGGCGCGCGCCCATCGTGAAGACGTCGCGCAGGATGCCCCCGACACCGGTCGTCGCGCCTTGGTAGGGCTCGATGAACGACGGGTGGTTGTGCGATTCCATCTTGAAGACGCAGGCGTCGCCGTCTCCGATGTCGATCACGCCCGCGTTCTCGCCCGGTCCCTGGATGACCCAAGGAGCGGACGTCGGCAGGCCCCGCAGATGGATGCGCGAGGACTTGTAGGAACAATGCTCGTTCCACATCGCCGACACGACGCCCAGTTCCGTGAAGCTCGGCACGCGGCCGATCAGCGCCACGAGGCGGGCGTATTCCTCGCCGGTCAGGCCATGGGCCGCGACGAGCGCGTCGTCGATTGCGGGTTCGCGTACGGTCACGGTCGGGGTTCCGGCTGGCGCGCCCGCTTACAAGTCGGCGGCCGGCGACGCAACGGGCTGTCCGGGTTCGGCCATATGGGACGATGAGACCGTCGCCACGGCCCGGATCGGACATCAAGCGGTTCGCGGTCCTCCGGTCGCCTGCGCTCCCTGCGGCCCGACGGGCGATCGGCGAAACCGGCTCGACTTTGAGAGCCGAAGCGATGGCCGGGCAAAGGAAGTTTCCAGCGTCTCGAATGTCCTTGAACCCGGACACGGCCTTGGGGCCCCATTCCGCCGCTCAAGCCGCCGTTTTCACGCCATCTTTACGACCGCCGGGTTTTATGCGGTGATCAGACTGGGAACGCCATGACCTCCGACGCCGATCTCTCCACCCGCATCCTCCTCGCCGAGGACGACAACGACATGCGCCGGTTCCTCGAAAAGGCGCTGGAGAAGGCGGGATTTCGCGTCGCGTCCTACGACAACGGCCTGTCGGCCTACAATCGCCTGCGCGAGGAGCCGTTCGAGCTGCTGCTCACCGACATCGTGATGCCCGAAATGGACGGCATCGAGCTCGCCCGCCGCGCCACCGAGCTCGACCCCGAGATCAAGGTCATGTTCATCACCGGCTTCGCGGCGGTGGCGCTGAACCCGGACAACCACGCGCCCAAGCAGGCCAAGGTGCTGTCCAAGCCGTTCCACCTGCGCGACCTCGTCAACGAGGTGCAGCGGATGCTGGCGGCCTGACCGGCGTTCCAACGCGACGGGAAGCGGGCTAGACATTGGCCATGAACCCCGCCGAGCGCGCCGCCCTGCTGCACGAACTCGAAACCCTGCGCACCGAACACCGCGACCTCGACGCGGCGCTCGCCGCGCTCGCCGGCGCGGGTCCGTGCGACCAGCTCCAGCTTCAGCGCCTGAAAAAACGCAAGCTGTCGCTTCGCGATCGCATCGCGATGGTCGAAGACAGGCTGACGCCCGACATCATCGCCTGAGGGCGGCCGGACCCCTTCCTTGCGCGCGCGTCCCCTGCCATCATGGCCGACGGCCTCGGCAAGAAGGCCTTGGCGACGCGGCCAAGAAGGCGACGGGCATGGGAACGCTGGACAGGATCAAGAGCGAATTCGCCTATCTGCGCGGCGGGCTGGCCATTCTCCATGCCGCCTCGGGGGTGATGCGCGCGCCCGATCGAACGGTCGGCGACGCGCTGGCGGAGGCCGCGGCGCGCCACGGCGACCGGCCGGTGATCGCCTCGGCCTCGGGCGCCTATACGTTCCGGGAACTCGATGCGCGCGCGAACGCCTATGCGAGGCTCGCGCGCGATCTCGGCGTCGGTCGCGGCGATTGCGTCGCGTTGCTGGCGCCCAACTCGCACGATTACCTCGCCGCCTGGATCGGGGTCGCGCGCGCCGGCGGCGCCACCGCGTTGCTCAACACCGGGCTTCTCGGCGGCTCGCTCGCCCATTGCGTGAATATCGTGAAACCGAAGGCCGTGATCGTCGATCCGACGCTGCTGGCCGGCTACGAGGGCGCGCGCGCGCTGCTCCCGTCCGACCTGCGCGCCTTCGTGACAGGGAGCGCCTCGGCGCCCGCCGGCTTTGGTTCGCTCGAAACGGAATTGACGCGCGTCGGCTCGGCGCCGCTGGGCGCCGCGGAGAAGCCCGCTTTGACGATCGCCGACAGGTGTCTCTACATCTACACGTCGGGGACGACCGGCTTGCCGAAGGCGGCCAACCTCTACCATGGCCGCGTGCTGCGCATCGCCGCGGGCTTCGCCGCCGCGATGGCGGTGACGCCGGCCGACCGCATGTTCGTCGCGCTGCCGATGTATCACGCCACCGGCGGCGTCATCGGCGCGCTCGCCCCGCTGATGCGCGGCGGCTCGGCCTTCGTCGTCGAAAAATTCTCGGCGCGTGAATTCTTCCCCGAGATCGCGCGGCAGGATTGCTCGCTGTTCGTCTATATCGGCGAACTGGCCCGCTTCCTCGTCGCTACCGCGCCCGGCCCCGCCGACCGCGCCCATCGCCTGCGGCTGTGCTGCGGCAATGGCCTGAGGCCCGACGTTTGGCCCGCCTTCGTCGAGCGCTTCCGGCCCGGCAAAGTGCTCGAATTCTACGGCGCGACGGAAGGCAACCTCGTATTCCTCAACTTCGATTCGCGTCCCGGAGCGGTCGGACGCATCCCGAAATGGGCGGAGCGCCGCTACCGAGTCGAACTCGTGAAATTCGACGTGACCGCCGGCAAGCCCGTGCGCGACGCGGCGGGCCGTTGCGTGCGCTGCCCGCCGGGCGAGGTCGGGGAGGCGATCTCCGAGATCCTCGACGACCCGGGGAAGCCGGTCAACAAGTTCGACGGTTACGCGGACGCCGCCGAGACCGAGAAGAAAGTGCTGCACGGCGCCTTCGTCGACGGCGACGCGTGGTTCCGCTCCGGCGACCTGATGAAGCGCGACGCGCAGGGCTATTATTACTTCGTCGACCGCATCGGCGACACGTTCCGCTGGAAGGGGCAGAACGTCGCCACGACCGAAGTCGGCGAGACGATCTCGACCTTCCCCGGCGTGCGCGAGGTCACGGTCTACGGCGTCGCGGTGCCGGGCCAGGACGGCAAGGCCGGCATGGCGGCCATCGTCGCCGACGATCCCACCACGTTCGACCGTGCGGGCCTGCGGGCGTTCCTGGCCGAGCGCCTGCCCGATTACGCGCGGCCGCTGTTCTTGCGCTTCCCCGATCACCTCGACGTCACCGGCACGTTCAAGCAACGCAAGGTCGAGCTCGCCGCCGAGGGCTACGACCTCGCCAAGGTGGCGGACGCCCTGTTCCTCGACGACCGCGGCGCCGGCGTCTACGTGCCGTTCGACGCCGCCTTGGCGACGCGCCTCGCCGCGGGCGCGGTGAGGACGTGAGCCGCCGGACGGCGCCGCGTCGCGGTGGCTTGGCAGGATTCTTGATCGTTCGACTGTCGGCGGGAAATCGGTCTCGCCGGCGTCTCGTTTCGGGACGTTTCCGTTCAGGGCCGGGCGGAAATGTTCAAGTTTGGCTTGATCCTGTCCGTCGTCGCCCATGGGCGGCGCAGGCGCCTGATGTCTGAGGGCGGCGCGTCCGGGCGACCGGAGCCGGGCGCGCCCGTCGTCGAACGCCTCGATTTCGAGGCGGCGGCTGCGCATGTCGAAGATTGGCGCGACCTATGCGCGCGCGCGCTCGAACCGCAGGCCTTCGCCGATCCGGATTTCGCGCTGTCGCTGCTGCGCCACGCCGAGCGCGGACGTCGGCCGGATATCCTGTTCGTCCGGTCGGACGACGGACGGCGCAGGTTGATCGGCGTCGCCGCGGTCGAGACCAAGGGCGCCGACGCCGTCGTCTGGAAACGACCGCTCGCCGCCGGGCCCGCGATCGCGCTCGCCGCCGCCGAGGCGCCGCGCGCCTTCGCCGCGCTCGCCCGCGCGCTCGCCGAAGACGGCGCCCGTACGCTGCTCGTCCCCGAGATCGCCGCCGACGGCGCGCTCGCCCGCCTCCTCGCCGAGCACGCGTCGGCGACCGACGCGCCACATCGCGCGTTCGACCGCGGCGTGCGCGCGATCCTGACCCGCGCCGCGCAGGCGGGCGACGGGCCTTCGCCGCGCCATCGCCGCGAGTGGGAGCGCCAGGAGCGCCGCCTCGCCGAACGCGGCGCGATCGCCTTCGACACGCTCTCCGCGCCCGACGACGTGCGCGATTCCTTCGAGGATTTCCTCGCGATCGAGGCCGCCGGCTGGAAGGGCGAGGCCGGCACGGCGCTGGTAGCCGAGGCCGGTCGCGCCGCCTTCGCGCGCGCGGCGACGCGATTGCTGGCCTCGCGCGGCCTCGCGCGGATCGACCGCTTGACCGTCGGCGGGCGGCCGGTCGCGATGAGCGTCGCGCTGCGCGCCGGCCGGCGATTGGCGTGCTGGAAAATCGCGCACGACCCGGCCTTCGCCGCCCATTCGCCCGGCGCGATGCTGGTGCGGCGGATGACCGCCTCGCTGCGCGCCGACGCCAGCCTGGACTTCACGGACGGTTGCGCCACCGCCGACCAGGCGCTGCTGAACCGGCTGTGGCCGGAGCGCCAGTCGATGGCCGACGCGCTGGTCGGCTTGCGCGGCGCGGACGGCGACGGGTTCGAGACCCGCGCGCGCTCGTTGGCGCGGCGGCGCGGCCTGCGCGACGGATTGAAGCGGATCGCGAAGGCCGCCGGCGTCAGGCCGTGAGCGCCTTGCGCGCGACGCCGACCACGCGGGCCATCGCATCGGCGCCGAGGATGGGTCCGATGAACTTGTGGCGGATCGTGCCGGCGCCCGAAACGACATAGGTCTCCGGCACGCCATAGACGCCGAAACCGACCCCGGCCATGCCGTCCGGATCGAGGCCGACGCGGGTGAAGGGATTGCCGTTGTCGGCGAGGAATTTCGCGGCGTCCGCAGGCTTGTCCTTGTAGGCGACGCCGAACATGCGCACGCCCATCTTGGCGAGTCCGGCGTCGAACGACAGGCGCATCAGCGTGTCGTGTTCGTCGTGGCATTCGACGCACCAGGACGCGAAGAAATTGACCAGCGTCACGTGGCCCTGGGCGAGGTCGCGCGTCGCGAACCCCGCGGCGTCGGCGGCGCCCAGCCCCTTCATGTCGAAGGCGGGTGCGGGCTTGCCGATCAACGCCGAGGGCACGACGGACGGATCGCCCGCGCCAAGGCGCGAATAGAGCAAGGCGCCGGTGGCGGCGACGATCCCCAGGGGCGCGACGGCGAACAGCCGGCGCGAAACGCCCGTGCGACGCGCTGCGTCTTCAGTCGACGCGTCCATCGGTCCCCTCTTCCAGTCGGGCCAAGGCGCGCTTGAGCCGCGCGCCGTCGAGCCAAGTCGCCGCCGTCATCCCGGCCAGCGTCGCCGAGGCGATCGCCCACGCGGCGAGGATGAAACCGGAATGGGCGGGCCAGTTCATTGCGCGGGCTCCAGCACCATCGGCCGCGCCGGCGCCGAATCGTCGGCCGCGCGCAGGGTCAGCCGGCGCAGCCGCCGGCGCAGGATCTCGTTGCGCACGGCCGCGACGTGCAGGGCGAGGAACAAGAACAGGAAGCCGAAGCCCATCGCGATCAGCGGCCACAGCATGCGTCCGTCGACGGTCGGCCCGCCGAGCCGGAACACCGACGAGGGCTGGTGCAGCGTGTTCCACCAATCGACCGAGAACTTGACGATGGGGATGTTGACGGCGCCCACGAGCGTCAGGATCGCGGCCGCCCGCGCGGCGCGCGAGAAATCCTCGATCGCCTGCCACAGCAGCACGATGCCGAGGTAGATCAGGAACAGCACGAGCACGGAAGTGAGCCGCGCGTCCCAAACCCACCACGCGCCCCACATCGGGCGGCCCCAGATCGAACCGGTGGCGAGGCACACGAAGGTGAAGCCGGCCCCCAGCGGCGCCGCCGCTTTCTGCGCCGCATCGGCCAGCGGATGGCGCCAGATCAGCGTGCCGAGGGCCGCGAGGCACATCGTGGCGTAGACGAAGCTGGCCATCCACGCGGCGGGCACGTGCACGTACATGATCCGCGCCGTGTCGCCTTGCTGGTAATCGGGCGGGGCGACGAAGAACGCCGCCCAAGCGCCCAGCGCGAGCGTGCCGACCGCCAAGGCGGTCAGCCAAGGCAGCGCGCGGGCGGCCAAGCGCGAAAAGACGGCGGGGTTCGCCAAGCTGGCCACGTTGGGCATGTCCGACCATACTCCGCCGCGCGAGGGAACGCACGCGCCCGGGCGCCGCATGGCGCCCAAATCCGGCGAAATGACGAAGGGTTTGTTTACGCGGACCGTCTAGAGTGTCCCGCGCCCCAAATTCGCCGCCGGCCTTCGGAGGCCCGTCCATGTCGCTCGTCAACTATCTGCTCGACAATTTCACCGAATCGGACCTGATCCTCGCGGCCGTCTGCGTCGTCCTGTCCGGCTGGATCATGGGGTTCGTCACCAACGCGGTGATGGGAGACCGCGGCTTCGGCGTGTTCGGCAACGCTTTCTTGACCATGCTCGGCGCCTTCCTCGGCCTCTACGCGCGGTTGGCGATGTTCGGAGGCGGCGGAAGGACGGATTATATCGTGAGCGGCGCCTCGGCGGCCTCGACCGCGACGGTTCTGCTGCTTATCTTGGGCGCCTTGAAGAACCGGTTGCAGGCGACCACGCATTAGCGGGGCGCCGCGGGCGGAACGCCCGATCGCGGAAGGCTCCATGGCGGACGACGGCAAGGGCGCGGCGACGGTCTTCTCCGACCGCGACAAGCGGACCATGGTGATGGGCGTGATGCTGGCGATGCTGCCGGCCGCCCTCGACCAGACGGTGGTCGCCCCCGCCGTGCGCACGATGGGCCGGGAACTCGGCCACGCCGACTTCTCCGCTTGGATCGGCGCCGCCTATTTCCTCACCGGCACCGCGGTGACGCCGCTCTACGGCAAGCTCGCCGACATCCGCGGCCGGCGGCCGGTGATGCTGCTGGCGCTCTCCGTGTTCCTGTTCGGTTCGATCCTGTGCGCGCTGTCGACCTCGATGCCCGCGATGATCGCGGGCCGCGCGATCCAAGGCCTGGGCGGCGGCGGCCTGATTTCGCTGGCGCAGACCGCCATCGCCGACGTCGTGTCGCCCCGCGAGCGCGGCAAATACATCGTCTACATTTCGACGATGTGGGCGACGGCGAGCATCGTCGGCCCGGTGGTCGGCGGGATCATCGCGCAATACCTGCACTGGCAGTTCCTGTTCTGGATGAACCTGCCATTGGTCGCCGCGGCCCTGCTGACGATGAACCGCCTGCTGCGTCGCCTGCCGGGCCGGCGCGCGCAGCACCGGCTCGACCTGCTCGGCGCGGGTCTCGTGGTGCTCGCGACCGTCGCGCTGATGCTGGCGCTCACTTTCGTGGGCCAAGGCGAGGCGTGGACCTCGGTGCGCGTCGACGCGCTGTTCGCGGGCGGCGCCGCGCTCTACACTTGGTTCGCGTTCCACTTGGCGCGCACGCCCGAGCCGCTGATCCCGCTGGGCGTGCTGCGAAACCCGATCGTGCTGGCCGCCAACGGCTGCATGTTCTTCGTGTCGGTGGTGCTGATCGGCGCGACCTTCTACTTGCCCGCCTATTTCCAAGCGGGCTTCGGCGCCTCGTCGGCGCAGGCCGGCGCGACGCTG
Source organism: Hyphomicrobiales bacterium (assembly GCA_028865375.1). GTDB lineage: Bacteria > Pseudomonadota > Alphaproteobacteria > Rhizobiales > Beijerinckiaceae > JAGWKJ01. The sequence goes on from JAGWKJ010000053.1 coordinate 10,066, forward strand.
GCGCTTCTGCTCGGCGGCACCGTGATCGGCGCCAACACGATGGGCCGCTACATGCCGCGGTTGGCGAACTACAAGCGCATCCCCGTGTTCGCGCTCTGCATCGCGTTCGTCGCGCTGGCCGGGCTTGGCGCCTTCGCGGGTTCGCTGAACTATTTCGCCGCGGGCGCGCTATCGCTGTTCCTGGGCATCGGCATCGGCCCGATGTTCCCGTTCACGACCATCTCGTTGCAGAACGCGACTCCCATGGAAGATCTCGGCGTCGCCACGGCGACGCTCGCCTTCCTGCGTTCGCTGGGCAGCGCCACCGGTCTCGCCGCGCTCGGCGCCATCCTGCCCGCTTCGGCGGTCGATTCGACGGCGACGACGCCGGCCTCCGCGTTCGCGCCGCTGTTCTGGGCGATGTTCGCCTCCGCCGCGATCACCTTCGGCTTCCTGCTGGCGCTGCGCCAATTGCCGCTGCGCGGCACGACGCCGATCGAAGCGTTCGCCGTCAGCGATTGAGCGGCGGGCCGAGCGCGACGCATGCGACGACGCACTCCGCGCCGGCGATCCGGACTTCGCGCACGCCGCCGGCGACGAGCGGCGCCGGCCGGCCGCCGTCGACGATCCCGGCGATCGCTTCGCCGTCGATCGAGGGCTCCACGAGGACCGGGTCGCGCGCGAAGCCGACGCCGAGCGCCTTCAGATAGGCCTCCTTGGCGGCGAACAGCGCCACGAATGCGCGATGGGCCCGCGCGGGCGCGAGGGCGGCGAGACGCGCCCGCTCGGCCGGCGAGAGAGCGGCTTCCGCCGGCGGCTGCACGGGACCGAAGGCCTCGACGTCGACGCCGATCCGCAGGCGCGAGATCGCGACCGCTCCGACCTCTCCGCGCGACGACAGCGAAACGA
>JAGWKJ010000362.1 GCA_028865375.1 Hyphomicrobiales bacterium
GGACGATCGAGTTGAACGGGTTTCCGGAGGGCTCCCGTCCGACCTTGCGCCACAAGCGCTCGCCGACCTTGCCGAGCGCCAGCGTCAGCGTGAATACCTTGGAGACGCTCTGGATCGAGAACTGCACGTCGGCGTCGCCCGCCACGTGGATCTCGCCCTCGCGGTCGACGACCGCGAGGCCGAAACGCGCTGGATCGACCTTGGCCAGTTCCGGAATGTATGTGGCGACCGCACCGCGATCCGCGGCGGCGGCCATGCGATCCGCGATCTCCGCGACCGTCCGGCCCAACTTCGACATCGACGTCCCGTCCGGTTCCAATCGGGCGGCGTATAGCCCGTCCGCGGCCGCCGAGGTAGCTCGGGCGTCGACTCTCCACCTGCCCGCCGCGGGCCGCAAATTCGCCGGCGCTCCCGCACCGGCGGGACGAACCGGGCGAGCGAGGAAGCCGGCGCCGCAATTCGACGGGCGGTTCCCGGCGGCGGCGCCCGGACTCTACCCGGGAGCGTTTCCGTTCTCGATGTTCTCGACGAGCGCCGCCGCGCCTCGCTCCACGAGCGCTCGGCATGACTCCCGGAAAGTTCAGGCCAAGAACCGGACGAGGGTCCCGCGCTTTCGGGCGCCGGCGTGATCGCGAGGGAATCGGCGTGGATTTTCCGCGTTGCCTCGCGTCCGGTCCGGCGGAGACGCGCGCGCCCTCCGCGAACGCGGCGCCTTCGCGATGTCGCCGCGTCCCCCGCCCTTGCGGCGCTGCGCGTTCGGCCCAAGCTGGCGCTTCGACGCGGTTCGCGGCCCGCCCAGGACGCAAGCCGGAGACTTGGCTGTCGCGTCGTTCGAGCCGCATCCGAGCCGATCACCGCCCTCCTCGACGCACGAGGACCGTCGTCGTTGCGCGGCCTTCCCGGAAGTCGGGATGCCCACGATCGCCCGGCGCGGTCCAGTCGCCGTCGGCGCGCGGAATCGTCGCGACGCCCATTGACGCGATCAAAATGTCATCATATCGTATTACTATTGGATGCGTCTCGGACCCGGGCCATCTTGGCGCGGGCGGAAATGTGAGCGCGCCAACGCGACTAGGGAGGATCTCATGATGCTGTGGAAACGGTTGGGATCGGCGGCCGCCGGGGCGGCCATGTTCGTGTCGGGCTCGACGGCCCTCGCGACGACGATCGGGTTCAGCCAAGTCGGCGACGAAGGCGACTGGCGACCCGCTTTCTCGAAGGACATGCAGGCGGAGGCCCCGAAAGAGGGCATCACGCTGAAGTTCGCCGACGCGCAAGGCAAGCAAGAAGACCAGCTGAAGGCCGTGCGCGCGTTCATCGCGCAAAAGGTCGACGCGATCATCATCGCGCCCGTCGTCGTCACCGGTTGGCAACAGGTGCTCACCGAGGCCAAGAGGGCCGGCATTCCGGTGTTCCTCGTCGATCGCGACGTCGAGGTTTCGGACAAGAGCCTTTACGTGACCCGCATCTCCGCCGACTTCAATCTCGAGGGCAAGCTGGCGGGGGCGTGGCTGGCGCAGGCGAGCAAGGGAAGCTGCAACATCGTCGAGCTGCAGGGCACCGTCGGATCGGCGCCGGCGATCGAACGCAAGAAGGGCTTCGAGGCGATCATCGCCAATTTTCCGAACATGAAGATCACGAAGTCGCAAAGCGGCGACTTCACGACCGAGGGCGGGAAGAAGGTCATGGAGGCCTTCATAAAGTCGACCGACAACCTCAAGGGCGTATGCGGCGTCTTCGCCCACAACGACAACATGCAGCTCGGCGCCATCCAAGCGATGAAGGAAGCCGGTCTGAAGCCGGGCAAGGACTTCCGGATGGTGTCGGTCGATTACGTGCCGGCCATGAAAAAAGCGCTGGCGGCCGGGGATTCCAACGCTTCGGTCGAACTTCGCTCCGCGATCGGGAAGTACATATACCCGGTCGTCCTGCAATATCTGAAGGACAAGAAGCCGCTGGATAAGTGGATCGTCATTCCCTCCGATCTGCATACCGCGGCTACCCCCGGAAGCTGACGGCGCCGCCGCCAACCTCCGCAACTGGGCGGGGTCGCATCGTTCGCGTCGAACGGGACCCCGCCAATTTTCGACCGATGCGGCTTGGCGGTTCGAGCCGGCGCGACGAAGACAACGCACGGGGCCTGGAATTGTCCGCAACGATAGAGCTGTCGGGAATTTCCCGCGCCTTCCCCGGTGTCCGCGCGCTGGACGCGGTGGACTTCGAGGCGCGCGCGGGCGAGGTTCACGCCCTGATGGGGGAAAACGGGGCC
>JAGWKJ010000363.1 GCA_028865375.1 Hyphomicrobiales bacterium
AGCAGCTTGGTCGAGATCGAGGCGGAGTGGAACGCCGGCATGACGAGCACGTTGGCGGCGTCGCTCAGGCGGCAGAACGGATAGGCGGCCATGGCCGCGCGGTCGAGCGCGACGTCGGCGGCCATCTCGCCGTCGTATTCGAAGTCGACCCGGCGCTGGTCGAGCAGGCGCACCGCCTCCTGCACGCGCTGCGAGCGCTCGCCCGGCGGATGCCCGAACGAGGAGAAGGCCAGCAGCGCCACGCGCGGCTCGTAGCCGAGGCGGCGCGCCACGCCCGCCGCCTCCATCGCGATCTGCGCCAGCGCCTCGGCGTCGGGCATCTCGGCGATCGCCGTGTCGGCGACCACCACCGTGCGGCCGCGCGCGATGACCAGCGAGACGCCGATCACGCGATGCCCGGGCTTGGGGTCGATCACGCGCCGGACGTCCTCGACCGCCACCGAGAAGCTGCGCGTGACGCCCGTCACCATCGCGTCGGCGTCGCCGTGCACGAGCATGGCGGCGGCGAAATGGTTGCGGTCCTGGTGGATCAGGCGCTGGCAGTCGCGCAGCAGGAACCCGCGGCGTTGCAGGCGCTCGTAGAGGTCCTGCACGTAATCGGCGTTGCGGCGCGACACGGCTGCGTTGGTGATCTCGACGCCGGCCTCGCCGAGGTCGATGCCCGCCTGCGATGCAGTCTCGCGCACGCGGTCCTCGCGGCCCACCAGGATCGCCTTGCCGAGGCCCTGGTTGGCGAACGAGACCGCGGCGCGGATGACCTGTTCCTCCTCGCCTTCCGCGAAAACGACGCGCTTGGGCTGGCGGCGCACGCGCTCGACGATCCGCTGCAACGCGCCCGCCACGGGGTCGCGCCGCGCCGAGAGGTGGGCGCGGTAGCCGTCGATGTCGACGATGGGCTTGCGGGCGACGCCCGATTCCATCGCGGCCTTCGCCACCGCGCAAGGCACGACGTGGATCAGGCGCGGGTCGAACGGGGCGGGAATGATGTAATCGCGGCCGAAGCGCGGCCGCGCGCCGCGATAGGCGGCGGCGACCTCGTCGGGCACGTCTTCCCGCGCCAGCGCGGCCAGCGCCTTGGCGGCGGCGATCTTCATTTCCATGTTGATCGTCGTGGCGCGCACGTCGAGCGCGCCCCGGAAGATGTAGGGGAAGCCCAACACGTTGTTGACTTGGTTGGGATAGTCCGAGCGGCCGGTGGCGACGATGGCGTCCGGCCGCGCCGCGTGGGCCGCCTCGGGGTCGATCTCGGGATCGGGATTGGCCATCGCGAACACGATCGGGTCCGGCGCCATCGACTTCAGCATGTCGACGGTCAGCGCGCCCTTGGCGGAGAGCCCGAAGAAGATGTCGGCGCCCTGCATCGCTTCGGCCAGCGTGCGCAGCGGCGTGTCGACGGCGTGCGCCGACTTCCACTGGTTCATGCCCTGGGTGCGGCCGCGGAACACCACGCCCTTGGTGTCGCACAGCATCACGTTCTCCGGCGCGAAACCGATCGCCTTGACGAGGTCGAGGCAGGCGATGCCCGCCGCCCCCGCGCCGTTGCATACCAGCCGCGTCGTCGCGATGTCGCGCCCGGTGAGCGCGATCGCGTTCAACATGCCGGCCGCCGCGATGATGGCGGTGCCGTGCTGGTCGTCGTGGAAGACGGGGATGTCCATCGCCTCGCGCAGGCGTTCCTCGATGACGAAGCACTCCGGCGCCTTGATGTCCTCGAGGTTGATGCCGCCGAACGAGGGGCCGAGATGGCGCACGGCCGCGACGAAGGCGTCGACGTCCTCGGTGTCGATCTCGAGGTCGATCGAATCGACGTCGGCGAAGCGCTTGAACAGCACCGCCTTGCCCTCCATCACGGGCTTGGAGGCGAGCGCGCCGAGGTTGCCGAGGCCCAGGATCGCGGTGCCGTTGGTGATGACGGCCACGAGGTTGCCGCGCGCCGTGTAATCGAAGACGCGCGAGGGATCCTCGGCGATCGCGCGCACCGGCGCGGCGACGCCCGGAGAATAGGCGAGCGACAGGTCGCGCTGGGTCGCCATCGGCTTGGTGGCGACGATCTCGATCTTGCCCGGCCGCCCGCGCGAGTGGAACTGCAGCGCCTCCTGGTCGGTGACGGCGGGACGGCGCGGCGGCGCGGCTTTTTCGGTCATGGCGGCTTCCTGGCGCTCCTCGGGGCCCGGCGCTCTTCCGGCGCGGGGCGTCGCGCGACACTAGGCGGCGGGCGGGCGAGCGGGCAAGCGGGCGATCGGCGCGTCGACACATCCGTTCATCGG
>JAGWKJ010000364.1 GCA_028865375.1 Hyphomicrobiales bacterium
TCTGCGTCTTGTAGGGCATCTGCGACGGCTTGACGAAGTTCAGCGCGCGGATCTCCTCGGGCGCCATGCCCGCCTCGCGGGCGCAGGCGTCGACGAGGCGTTCGAGCGCATAGGCCGCTTCGGGCCGGCCGGCGCCGCGATAGGCGTCCACCGGAGCGGTGTTGGAATAGACGCCGCGGCAGCGCGCGTGGAAGGCGGCGATGTCATAGGCGCCGGTGGCCATCGTCACGCCGAGCCAAGGGATCATCGGCGCGTATTGCGACAGATAGGCGCCCATGTTGCCGAAGATGTCGACCTTCAGCGCGAGGAAGCGGCCGCGCTTGTCGAGCGCCATTTCGAGCGTCGTCAGGTTGTCGCGGCCGTGCAGGTCGGCGGTGAAATGTTCGCCGCGGTCGCCGATCCAGCGCACCGGCCGGCCGGCCGCCTCGGCGGCGGCGAGCACCAACGGATATTCGCGGTAGAGGAACGCCTTGGTGCCGAAGCCGCCGCCGACGTCCTGCGACACCACGCGCAGCAGCGCCGGATCGACCTTCAGGACGTCCTTGGCGATCATGTCCCGGATGCCATGCACGCCCTGCGAGCCGAGGTGCAGGGAATAGCGGCCGGTCGCGGGGTCGTGCGAGCCGACCGCGGCGCGCGTCTCCATGTAATTGGCGATGACGCGGTTGTTGACGATGGTCAGCCTGACGCGGCGCGCGGCCTTGGCGAACGCGGCATCGGCGGCCTTGGCGTCGCCCATCTCGGCGTCGTAGGCGACGTTGCCCGGCGCCTTGTCGAACACGCGGGGCGCGCCCGGCGCGATCGCGGCGCTTATGTCGGCCACCGCGGGCAGCGGGTCGTAGTCGACCGGCACGGCTTCCGCCGCGTCGCGCGCGCGGCCGGGATCGTCGGCCACCACCATCGCGACGAGATCGCCGACGTGGTGGACCTCGCCTGTCGCCATGATCGGATAGGGCTTGGCGGGCGTGCGCGTGCCGTCGGCGTTCTTCAGCAAGGCGCTGCCGGGCATGTCGCCGAGCCGCGCGACGTCCGCCGCCGCCCAGGCGAGCGCTACGCCGGGCATCACGCGCACGTCCGCGAGATCGCCCACCGCGAACTTCGCGCGGGCGTGCGGGCTGCGCACGAAGGCCGCGAACAACGCGCCTGTGGGCGCCTCGTCGGACGAATAATGGCCGGCGCCGGTGACCAAACGCACGTCTTCCACGCGGCGCGCGGGTTGGCCGAAGCCGAACTTCATGGGTTTCATGGACGTCTCGACCGATGGATGGGATTGCGCGAGGATAGCGGATGGGCGGCGCGCCGGGAAGGCTTGCATGGCAGGGCGGCCATCTGAATTCCGCGCGGCGGGGCCGAGCGGATCGGCGCGGGAGGTGCACGCCCCGTTGACCCGCCGCGCGCGATCCGCCATTCGGGAATGCGACGGAGGCCCCGATGGTCGCGCTCACGCTGCCCAAGAATTCCCGCGTCACGCCCGGCAAGGTATGGCCGAGGCCGCGCGACGCCAAGCGAACGACGGAATTCCGGGTCTATCGCTGGAACCCGGAGGACGGCGCCAACCCGCGCGTCGACACTTATATCGTCGACCGCGACGATTGCGGCCCGATGGTGCTCGACGGCCTGCTCTGGATCAAGAACAAGGTCGACCCGACGCTGACGCTGCGCCGCTCGTGCCGCGAGGGCATCTGCGGGTCCTGCGCCATGAACATCGACGGCGTGAACCACCTCGCCTGCACGACCGGAATGGACGAGATCAAGGGCGTCATCCGCATCTATCCGTTGCCGCACATGCCCGTCGTGAAGGATCTGGTGCCGGACCTCGCGCGCTTCTATGCGCAGCACGCCTTCGTCGAGCCGTGGCTGCAGACGTCGGGCGCGGCGCCGCAGAAGGAACACCGCCAGTCGCCCGCCGCGCGCGAGAAGCTCGACGGGCTCTACGAGTGCATCCTGTGCGCGTGCTGCTCGACCTCGTGCCCCAGCTATTGGTGGAACGGCGACCGTTACCTCGGCCCCGCCGCGCTGCTGCAGGCCTATCGCTGGCTCGCCGACACGCGCGACGACCATGCCGGCGAGCGGCTCGACGCGCTGGAGGACCCGTTCCGGCTCTATCGCTGCCACACCATCATGAATTGCGCGAAAGCCTGCCCGAAGGGCCTCAATCCGGCCGCCGCGATCGCCAAGGTCAAGGGCATGATGATCGAGCGGCGGCACTAACGCCGGCTCGGCCGTCGCGTTTTTCCGCCGAATCGCGTA
>JAGWKJ010000365.1 GCA_028865375.1 Hyphomicrobiales bacterium
TTCCCCAGAAAGACGGAGCAGGTGACCGAGGCGCTCGCCGCGCGCGGCGTGCGCGCTTCCGTCGTGCGCTTGCCGCCCACGGTCCACGGCCACGGCGACCACGGTTTCGTGCCCATTCTGATCTCGATCGCGCGCGAAAAGGGCGTGGCCGCCTATGTCGGCGACGGCGCCAACCGTTGGGCGGCGACGCACCGGCTCGACGCCGCGCGCGTCTATCGCCTGGCGCTGGAACGCGGCGTCGAGGGCGGGCCTTTCCACCCGATCGCCGAAGAGGGCGTGGCCTTCAAGGCGATCGCCGAGGTCATCGGCAAACGGCTGGGCGTGCCGGTGGTTTCGCTTTCGCCCGAAGAAGCGGCGGCGCATTTCGGCTTCTTCGGCGCGTTCGCGGGAATCGACGCGCCCTCCTCGAGCGCCCGCACGCGCGACTTGCTGGGATGGGCGGCCGAAGGACCGGGCCTGATCGAAGACCTCGATCACCCGGCCTATTTCGCGGGCTGAAGCGCGGCACCGCCAAGTCCCGGTCGAACCGGGAAAATTTGTCGCCCAAGTCGGTTCGCGGTGGAAATCGACGGGCGGGGCTCGCCACGACCGCCCGGGTCGTGTTTGATCCCGCCGCCGCGCGACCTCCGGAGAACCGCGACTTGAGAATCGTCTTTCATGGCGAGGACACCGCGCCTTTCGCCGACGGTTTCGCCGCCCTGCTGGCCGGGCCTGCCGAGATCGCGCTGCTGCCCGCCGCCCTGTCGGCCGAGGCCGATCGGCGGACCTATGCGGCCGCCCAAGTGGTCGTCGCCAATCGCTTCGGCGCCGACGTTCCGGCGCCGCGAGGGCTCAGGCTGTTGCACGCGCCGGCCGCCGGCACCGACGGCCTCCGGCTCGACGCCGTGCCGCCCGGCGCCGCGGTCTGCAACTGCTTCGGTCACGAGGGCGCGATCGCCGAATACGTGATGGCGGCGCTGCTCGCGCGTTGCGTGCCGCTCGCCGACGCGGACGCGCGGCTGCGCCGCGGCGACTGGGCCTACCAGTCGGGCGATCCCGCCCGGGCGCATCGCGAGCTGTCGGAGATGACGCTTGGTCTCTGCGGTTTCGGCCATGTCGGCAAGGCGATCGCCGCGGGCGCGCGGGCCTTCGGCATGCGCGTCGTGGTCGCCAACCGAACGCCCCCGGCCGCGTCGCCTCTCTTCGACCGCGCCTTCGGCCTGGACGATCCCGCCTTCTGGTCCGCGGCGGACGCCATCGTCGTTTCGCTGCCGCTCGGCGACGGCACGCGCGGCCTCGTCGGCGCCGCGGCGCTGGGCGCGATGCGGGCCGACGCGATCATCCTCAACGTCGGGCGGGGGCCGGTGATCGACGAGGCCGCCCTCTACGAGGCGCTCCGCGAACGGCGGATCGGCGGCGCCGTGATCGACACGTGGTACCGCTACCCGTCCGCCTCGGAACCCGGGCCGCTGCCCTCGGCGCTGCCCTTCCACGAACTGACGAACGTGGTGATGACGCCGCACATGTCCGGCTGGACCAAGGGAACGATCGACCGCCGCCGCCGGCTCATCGCACGCAACGTCCAGCGCCTCGCGGCGGGCGAAGACCTCGAAAACGTGATCCTGCCGAAACGGGGCTGACGTCGCCGGCCGACGCCCGGCCCGCCGCGCCTCAGTCGAACCAGCCGCGCTTGCGCGGCGGCGCGTCTTCGTGCGGGCCGGGATCGTCGGGCGCGCCGGGCAGCGCGCGCGCCTCGACCGGCGGCAGCGAACGCGGCGGCAGCGGCCGGATCGGCGGCTCCGCGTCGGCCGGAGGCGCCGGATGGGCGGGCGCGGGTGGCGGCTCCGTCGCGGCCGGCGCCGCATGTTCGATCAGCGCCGGTTCGGCCTCGCGCGGCGGAATCGCGTGCGCTTCGCCTTTGGCGCGAGCGTCCGCCGGCTCGGCGGACAACGGCAACGCCGGCGCGTCGGTGATGCGCTCGTCGGGCGCGCGCCAAGCGAAGGCGTCGAGCTTGCCGGTGACCGGCGACACGGGCGACCAACGGTCGGCGATCACGCCGTCGGCGATCCACGCCGGGTCGCGCGGCGCGATCGCCGCGCGCGCCAGCCATTCGCGCACGGCGCCGGGCGTGCCGCCCTGCGTCTGCTCGAGATCCGCCATCAGCAGGCAGGCGCGCCGCGTCGGCCGCGCCGGCGCGTCGCCGTCGCCCGAGATCAGCGGCGCGACCGCCTCGCGGGCCTCGTCGAACGCGCGCGCCTCCAGCGCCGCGC
>JAGWKJ010000054.1 GCA_028865375.1 Hyphomicrobiales bacterium
TCTCGCGGCGCAGACCCCAAATATCGAAGCCGCGAGAAGACGCGACGCGGTGGCGCGATGGCGCCGCGCGATCAAGGAAGGGCTGAGCCCCGAGGGCGCGGCCCGGGCGGTGGGCCGGTCGCGGGCGACGCTCTATCGCTGGGAGAAGCGGCCCGAGGCGAGGAGCCGGCGTCCGCACCGCGTCCGCGCCAAGACATGGACGCCCGCGCTGCGCCAGGCGGTCGAGCGCCTGCGCCGGGACTTTCCGATGTGGGGCCGCGCCAAGATCGGCCCGCTGGTGCGCGCCGAGGGCTTGGCCGCCAGCGACGCCACCGTCGGGCGCATCTTGCGCGCGCTGGTGGAGCGCGGCGCGGTCGAGGCCGTCCCCGCCTTGAGAAGGCGCCCCTACGCGTGGCCCGCTGGACCGCAAAACGCCGCTTCGCCAAGCGCTTGCCGCGCGATCTCCGCGTCGCCGAGCCCGGCGGCCTCGTCCAGATCGACACCGTCTTCGTCAATCTCACGCCCACCAAGGCGATCAAGCACTTCACCGCCTATGACCCGATCGCCAAATGGACCGTCGGCAAGGCCTACAACCGCGCCACCGCGCAAAGCGCCGCCAGCTTCCTCGACAAGGTCCAGGCCGACATGCCGTTCCCCGTGAAGGCCGTCCAAGTCGACGGCGGAAGCGAGTTCATGGCCCAGTTCGAGACGGCCTGCCGGGACAAGGGCATCGCCCTCTACGTCCTCCCGCCAAGGCGCCCGCAAATGAACGGCGCCGTCGAACGCTGCAACGGCGCATGGCGATACGAGTTCTACGAGACCTACGACCTGCCCGCCAACGTCGAGCGCCTCAACCCGATCCTCGACAGCTTCCAGCACCTCTACAACCACCACAGGCCCCACGGCGCCCTTGCCGGAATGACCCCCGCAGTCTACCTCGCCCGGCAATCAGCCAAGAGACCTCCATCGCAGTCTCATATGTGCTGATCCCGGACACGCCCTTGCGTCGGGACGCCGCTTCGGCGAAGTTGCGCGCCCCCGCCACAGGAGGCGTTCATGGCGTCCAAGCTCGACCAATTGCGCGCGATGACGACCGTCGTCGCGGACACCGGCGACATGGATTCGATCGGCCGATTCAAGCCGACCGACGCCACCACCAACCCGACGCTGATCCTCAAGGCCGCACAATTGCCCGCCTATCGCGCGCTGGTCGACGAGGCGATCGCTTGGGGCCGCAAGACCCGCGCGACGCCGGGCGACGTGACCGACCGGCTGGCCGTGAATTTCGGCGAGCGGATGACCAAGATCGTGCCCGGCCGCGTCTCGACCGAGGTCGACGCCGACCTCTCCTTCGACTCCGACGCCATGGTCGCCAAGGCGCGCAAGCTGATCGCCGACTATGAATCGCGCGGCGTCGGCCGCGGGCGCATCCTCATCAAGCTCGCCTCGACGTGGGAGGGCATCAAGGCCGCCGAACGCCTGCAACGCGAGGGCGTCGACTGCAATCTCACGTTGTTGTTCTCGATGGCCCAGGCGGTCGCCTGCGCCGAGGCCAAGGCGTTCTTGATCTCGCCGTTCGTCGGCCGCATCCTCGACTGGAACGTCAAGGCGACCGGCCAGACCTATACCGCCGAGACCGACCCCGGCGTGATCTCGGTGCGCGCGATCTACGATCATTACAAGACGCACGGCTTCAAGACCGTCGTGATGGGCGCGTCATTCCGCAACGTCGGCGAGATCGAGGCGCTGGCGGGCTGCGACCGCTTGACGATCGCCCCTGCGCTGCTCGACGAGCTGGCGAGGTCGGAGGGCGCGCTGCCGCGTCGCCTGTCGCCCGAGACGGCCAAGGGCGGGCCATCGCTGTCCTACGACGAGAAGTCGTTCCGCTTCGCGCTCAACGAGGACGCGATGGCGACCGAGAAGCTGTCCGAAGGCATCCGCCTGTTCGCCAAGGACCTGCGTACCTTGCGCGACATGGTTTCGCGCGAATTGGCGCAAGCGGCGTAAGCGCGGCCCGCAGGTGACCAAACCGCTGGCGGGCGTCCGCGTGCTCGAGCTCGCGCGGGTGCTGGCGGGGCCGTTGGCCGGCCAACTGCTTGCCGACCTCGGCGCCGACGTCGTCAAGATCGAGCGCGCCGGGACGGGCGACGACACGCGCGGCTGGGGTCCGCCTTTCGTGTCGGCGGCCGACGGTTCCTCGCTCGACTCCGCCTATTTCCACTCGTGCAACCGCGGCAAGCGCGGGGTGGCGGCGGATTTCGAGACCGACGAGGGCCAAGCCCTGGTGCGCCGACTCGCCGCCCGCGCCGACGTCGTGATCGAGAACTTCAAGCTCGGCGGCCTCGCCAAATACGGGCTCGACGCGCAGACCCTGACCGCTCGCCATCCCCGGCTGGTCCATTGCTCGATCAGCGGCTTCGGCCGCACGGGTCCCAAGGCGGCGCTGGCGGGTTACGATTTCCTCGTGCAGGCGATGAGCGGGGCGATGAGCGTCACCGGCGAGCCCGACGGCCGGCCGATGAAGGCGGGCTTCGCGATGGCCGACGTGTTCTGCGGCCTCTACGCCGCCAACGCGATCCAGGCCGCGCTGGTGGCGCGCGCGCGCACCGGGCGCGGCGCGATCATCGATTGCGCGCTGCTCGAAGCGCAGATGGCCGCGCTCGCCAACCTGCCCAACCAGCATTTCGCGACCGGAAAGCCGCCGCCGCGGGTCGGCAATTCCCACGCCTCGATCGTGCCCTATGACGTGTTCGAGGCGAGCGACGGCGCCTTCGTCATCGCGTCGGGCACCGACGCGCAATGGCGCAAGATCTGCGGGATCGTCGGCCGGCCGGACCTCGGCGCCGATCCACGCTACGCGCGCAACCGGGACCGCGTGGAGCGCAGGGCGGAGGTGATCGCCGCGCTCGCCGCCGCCATCGCGCCGCTCGAACGTGGGCCGCTGCTCGACGCGCTGGACGCGGCCAGCGTGCCGGCGGGGCCGATCCGCGACCTCGCGCAGGCCTTCGCCGACCCCCAGATCGTCGCCCGCGGGCTGAAGATCGAGGCGGCGAGCCCGCGCGCGCCGGGCGGCTCCGTGCCGGGCGTCAGGGCGCCGATCCTGATCGACGGCGCGCCGATGGCCGCCGCCGCCGGCGCGCCCTCGCTGGGCGAACACCAAGACGACGTGCTGCGCGACCCCGCGTGGGGCGGTGGGGAGGATTGACGTGACGCACGTTCCGACGCCGCGGCCGGGCGGCCGCATTCTCGTCGACCAGTTGAAGGCGCAGGGCGTCGGGCACGTGTTCTGCGTGCCGGGCGAAAGCTATCTCGCCGCGCTCGACGCGCTGTTGGATTCCGGCCTCGAGGTCACGGTCTGCAGGCAGGAGGCCGGCGCCTGCATGATGGCCGACGCGAACGCCCGCCTCACCGGCCGGCCCGGCATCTGCTTCGTCACGCGCGGCCCCGGCGCGACCAATGCCGCGCACGGCGTCCACGTCGCCGAGCACGATTCGACGCCGCTGATCCTGTTCGTCGGACAGGTCGCGCGCGGGATGCTCGGCCGCGGCGCGTTCCAAGAGATGGACTATGCCAAGGTCTTCGGCCCGTTCGCCAAATGGGCGACGCAGGTCGAGGACGCCGCGCGCCTGCCCGAGATCGTGTCGCGCGCGTTCCACGTGGCGATGCAGGGCCGGCCGGGCCCGGTCGTGATCGCGCTGCCCGAGGACGTGCTGACCGAAGTCGCCGCGGTGCCCGACGCGCCGCGGGTCGAGCCCGCGCCGATCTGGCCGGGGCAATCGCAGATGGCGCGCCTGCAAAAAATGCTGTGGGCCGCAAAGCGCCCGGTCGCCATCCTGGGTGGCGGGGGCTGGACGCCCGACGCCGTGGCCGCCTTCGGTCGGTTCGCGGCGCGCTTCGAACTGCCGGTCGCCACCTCCTTCCGCCGCGCCATGCTGTTCGACGGCGACGACGCCCGCTACGCCGGCGAGATCGGCATCGGCCCCAATCCGAAGCTGCGCAAGCGCATCGCCGAGGCCGACCTCGTGCTGCTCGCCGGCGGGCGGATGTCGGAGATGCCTTCGCAGGGTTATGAATTGTTCGACGTGCCGAAGCCCCGCCAGGCGTTCGTCCATGTCCACGCCGACGCGATGGAGATCGGCCGCGTCTACGCGCCCGACCTCGGCATCGTCGCCACGCCGCCGGCCTTCGCCGCCGCGATCGAAGGACTGCAACCTCCCAACGACATCGCCTGGCGCGACGAGACGCGCGCCGCCCGCGCCGACTATCTCGCCTGGAACGAGGCGATTCCCGCCGGCCCCGGCGCCGTGCAGATGGCGTCGATCATGGCTTGGCTGCGCGGCCGCCTGCCGAACGACGCCGTCGTGACCAACGGCGCCGGCAATTACGCGATCTGGGTCGGCCGCTTCCTGCGCTGGCGGCGCTTCGGCACGCAGCTCGCGCCCACGTCCGGCTCGATGGGCTATGGCGTGCCCGCCGCCGTCGGCGCGAAGCGCACGCTGCCCGGCCGGGTCGTCGTGGCGTTCGCGGGCGACGGCTGCTTCCTGATGAACGGACAGGAATTCGCCACCGCCGTGCAATACGGCCTCGCCATCGTCGTCGTGGTCGTCGACAACGGCATGTACGGCACGATCCGGATGCACCAGGAGCGCGAATATCCCGGCCGCGTCAGCGCCACCGCGCTCGTCAACCCGGACTTCGCGGCTTATGCGCGCGCGTTCGGCGGCCACGGCGAGACGGTCGCGCGGACGGAGGAGTTCGCGCCGGCCTTCGAGCGCGCGATCGCCTCGGGCAAGCCCTCGATCCTGCACGTGAAGGTCGACCCCGAGGCGATCACGCCGACCACGACGCTGTCGGCTATCCGCGCTGCGGCGGGAGGATGAAGGGCGGGTACATCCGGGCCATGCGGTCGCGTCCCGTATGTATTTGGACCCGTACAGGGCATTGCGGCATTGCGATGGCCGGACCGCCGTCATAATCTCCGGCCGTCGATGCGCATATGGCATTGACTCGGGAGCACGAATGCGCGGGATTTTATTTCGGACCGCGGCAGCGGTCCTCACGATCATGACGGCGTTTGGCGGTCCGGCGACCACCGATGCCGCGCCGATGAGCGCTTCCACGATGCGGACGTTCTATGCCATCAGGATGCAACAGCTCGCGATCTATCGAAACCAAGCGGGCATCATCGTCGCCGGAAACGTACGGCGTATCCGCGAAGGCTTGGAAGCCGAGGCGGCGCGGAAGGCCGGGCGGCCCGTCCCGCTGCCGACTGGTCAATGCGCGGCCGTCCTCACGGTCCAGAAAAGCGACGCCATCACGCGGGCAAGGCTCGGCAGTTGCACCTCCGCCGAGCTCGGACGCGTCGAGTTGCGGGCGATCCACGACGCGTCGCCGCTGCCGCCGCCAGGAATCGTGGCGAACCTCACGATCATCACGCTGATCCCGTCCGCCACGCCCGGTTTCAACGGGCAGTGACATTCGGCTTTCGAAGGAGCATCGACTTGGACCGCTTTTTTACTCGTCTGCGCGGCCTCGCCGTCGCCGCCGGGCTCGGCCTCGGCCTCGCCGGCTGCGGCTACAACGCGATCCCGACCCAGGAGCAGGCCGCCAAGGCCGCTTGGTCGCAGGTGCAGAACGAGTACCAGCGCCGCGCCGACCTGATCCCCAACCTCGTCTCGACAGTGCAGGGCTACGCCAAGCAGGAAAAGGACGTGCTGACCGCCGTCACCGAAGCGCGCGCCAAGGCGACGCAGATCCACGTCGACGCCGCCGACTTGACCGACCCCGCAAAGGTGAAGCAGTTCCAAGACGCGCAGGCCGCGCTGTCGGGCGCGCTCGGCCGGCTGCTGGCGGTGAGCGAGAATTATCCCGACCTGAAATCGAACGCGAACTTTCTCGCCCTGCAATCGCAGCTCGAAGGCACCGAGAACCGCATCGCGGTGGCGCGCAAGGACTACATCGCCGCCGTGCGCGACTACAACACGACGCTGGTCACCATGCCCGGCGTGATCTGGGCTTCGACCGTCTTCCGCTCCAAGCAGCCGATGGCGGAATTCACCGCCGACCAAGGCTCCGCCGCGGCGCCGAAGGTGAAGTTCTGACGATGGTCCGGCCGCTGCGCGCGGCGCTGGCCGCGTTCGCGCTCGTCTTCGCGTTCGCGTTCTCGACGGCGGCGCTGGCGGCGACCGCCTTCCCCGCCTTGGGCGGCCGCGTCGTCGACGACGCGCACGTGCTGTCGCCGGCGACCGCCGCCGCGCTGACCGACAAGCTGAAGGCGCTCGAGGACAAATCGGGCATCCAATTCGTGGTGGCCACCGTGCCCTCGCTCGGCGGGCAGGACATCGCGCCCTATGCCAACGACTTGTTCCGGTCCTGGAAGCTCGGCCAGGCGAAGGTCGACAATGGCCTGCTGCTGCTGGTCGCGCCCAACGAGCGGCGGGTGCGCTTCGAGGTCGGTTACGGGCTGGAGGGGACGTTCACCGACGCGGTATCCTATTTCATCATCACCAACGCGATCGCGCCGCGCTTCAAGGCCGGGGACTACGATGGCGGCGTGACCAAGGGCGTCGACGACGCCATCACCGCGCTGACGACCGACGCCGGGCAATGGAAGCCCCACGTCACGGTGCGCCAGCCCGATGCGCAAGGAACGCTCGACCGCATCGTGCCGTTCCTCGTGTTCTTCTTCATCCTGTTCGTGTTCTTCAACATCCTGCGCGGCGGCGCGGGGGGGCGCGTGACGCGCGGCGGCGGCATGATCTTCATGCCGATGGGCGGCGGCGGCTTCGGCGGCGGGGGCGGCTTCGGCGGGGGCGGCGGGTTCGGCGGCGGCTTTTCCGGCGGCGGCGGCTCGTCGGGCGGCGGCGGGGCGTCGGGCTCATGGTGAGCGTGAGCGAAGCCGACCGCGCGGCGGTCGACGCGGCCATCGCGGCCGCCGAGGCCCGCACGTCGGCCGAAATCCATTGCGTGCTGGCGGAGAGCTCGGGCGACTATGAATTGCCCGCGCTCGTCGGGGCGGTCGGGTTGGCGCTGCTCGTCCCTTGGCCGATGCTCGCCTTCACGCTCTGGTCGGCGGAGCGCGTCTTCGTGACGCAGATCGCCGTGTTCGCGGTCGCGCTGCTGGTGCTGTCGATCCCCGCGATCCGCGTCGCGCTGACGCCGCCGGCGGTCAAGCGCGCGCAGGCCCATCGCGCCGCGATCGAGCAGTTCGTCCTGCGCGGCGTCGACCGCTCTCCCGCCCGCAGCGGCGTGCTGCTGTTCGCTTCGCTGCGCGAGCGCTACGCGCGCGTGATCGCCGACGAGGGGGCGGCCAAGGCGATCCCGCAAGCCCAATGGCGGCGGGTGGTCGATGCCATGACCGGCCGCCTCGCGCGGGGCGAGATCGGTCCCGGCTATGCCGAGGCGGCGAGCGCCTGCGGCGACCTGCTCGCGGCGCATTTCCCGCGCGACCCCGCCGCGCCGGCGAAGCGGCGCGACCGGCTGCACGTGGTGTGAGGACGCGAGGGGCGGCCCGCGCCACGACGCGTCAGACCGACCGCGTCAGCCCGCCGTCGACCCGGATGTTCTGCCCGGTGATGTACGCGGCGCCGTCCGACACGAGGAACGAGATCGTGGCGGCGATTTCCTCGCTCGCGCCGTAACGCCGGAGCGGCACGCCGGCGCGGCGTTCCTCCGTGGCGGGCAGGCTGTCGATCCAGCCCGGCAGCACGTTGTTCATGCGCAGGTTGTCGGCCGCGTAGGCGTCGGCGAAGATCTTCGTGAAAGACGCGAGGCCGGCGCGGAACACCGCCGAGGTCGGGAACATTGCGGTCGGCTCGAACGTCCACGCCGTCGATATGTTGACGATGACGCCGGACTTGCGCGCCTGCATCGCGGGCGCGACGAGCCGCGTCGCGCGCACCACGTTAAGGAGATAGATCTCCATCCCGACGTGCCAGTCCTCGTCGGACAGCTCGAGGATCGGCTTGCGCGGACCGTGGCCGGCGCTGTTGACGAGCGCGTCGACGCGCCCCCACCGCGCGAGCGCGCCATCGACGAAACGCGCCAAGTCGTCGGCCGACCGATTGGAGCCGGTGACGCCGTAGCCGCCGAGTTCCTTGGCCAGCGCCTCGCCCTTGCCCGACGACGACAGGATCCCGATCTCGAACCCGTCCTTCGACAGGCGGCGCGCCGCCGCCGCGCCCATGCCGCTGCCGCCACCGACGACCAGCGCGACCCTCCGTTCGGCCATCGTGCATCCCCGTCCTTCGCGCCGACGCGCGATGCGCCGCCGCTTTGCGAGGGTTATGTCACGCCGGCGAGGGCTTGCAAGGCGGGGTGACGCCGGGGCCCGCGACGGCGGTCATTCCGCCGCCGCGCCGTAGATCTCGCCCGGCCGCCCGGAATCGCCCGCCTGCACCAGCACCGCATAGGCGTCGCCGCCGCCCGCGCGCGCCTGGGCGAGCGTCGCCTCGAAATGCGCCGGCTTGCCGTTCCACGCGCCCAGCCGCGTCATGGCGCGCACGACGTTCACGTAGGTGACGGACGCGCCGCGGTTTTCGCCCCGCCCGATGGCGACCGAACGCGCCTTGGCATAGGACACCAGCCAGACCTGCGAGGATCGCACCGCACCCGGCCCCGCGCCGACGTCGACGCCGAGCCGGTCGCCCGAGGCCGCGACCTTGACCGCGACGCGCGCGGCGCCCTTGGCCGCGCCCGACGCCAGCGCGCCTCGAATCGAGCCTTCCTCCGATCCGACGACGCCGGAGAGACCGTCGATCACGGCCTGTGGCGTGTAGACGTCGCCGTCGCCGCGCGAGGCGGCATAGGCGCGCTGGCGCGCCGTGTAGGCGGGCTGGGCGAGCGTGTCCTTCCAGCCGAGATAATCCCAATAGGTCACCGGCAGCGACAGCACGAGCAGTCCGGGCTCGCGCGCGAGCTTGGCGGCGAGCCGGTCGGCGGGCGGGCAGGACGAGCAGCCTTGGCTGGTGAACAATTCGACGACGCCATCGACGGGGGCTGCGGACGCTTGCGCGCCTGGAGCGACGGCGACGAAGATCGATGCCAAGAGGGCGAGCGGGCGGCGCATGACGGTCTCCGATGTCTTCACCCGATCTGCCGCCGGCGCCGCGTCACCGGCAAATCACGTCGCGGTGAGAGAGCGGTGACGGGGGTCCGGAGATCGCCGACGCGCGATGTCGATGCGCTCCATTTCGATCGAATGCGCGATCCTCGTCGCTGCGCGAGACGGTCGGCGGCCCGTCTCGCTCCGGCTTCGTCCTGCATCCCCCGCGCCCTCTGTCGTCTTTGCGAGGAGCGAAAGCGACGAAGCGATCCAGACGCCCAAAAGGCCCCGCCGCTGGATTGCTTCGCTTCGCTCGCAAAGACGGCGGCGCACCGCGCACGCCCCCCGCCTCGCCTCACGCCAGCGCCTTCGGCTTGGGGCCGCCGGTCGCCCAATCGAGCAGCTCGACCGTGTGGACGATCGGCAGCTTCGTGCCCCTGCCGATCTGCGTCATGCAGCCGAGGTTGCCGGCGGCCACGACGTCGGGCTTGGTGCGTTCGACGTTGGCGACCTTGCGTTCGCGCAGCCGCATCGCGAGCTCCGGCTGCAGCACGTTGTAGACGCCGGCCGACCCGCAGCAGACGTGGCCTTCCGCGGGCTCGCGCACGACGAAGCCCGCCTTGCGCAGCAGGCGCTTGGGCGCGTCGACGATCTTCTGCCCGTGCTGCATCGAGCAGGCGGAATGATAGGCGACGGTCAGGCCGGACTTCGCCGTCGGCGCGAAGCCTTCGAGGCCGTCGAGATATTCGGCCACGTCGCGCGCGAGCGCGGAGACCCGCGCGGCCTTGTCGCGATAAGCGAGGTCCTCGCGCAGCATGAAGCCATAGTCCTTCACCGTCGTTCCGCAGCCCGACGTCGTCACGAGGATGGCGTCGAGGCCGTCGGCCTCGATCTCGGCCGTCCAGGCGTCGACGTTGGCGCGCGCGGAGGCGTGCGCCTCGTGTTCGCGGCCCATGTGGTGCGTGAGCGCGCCGCAACAGCCCTCGCCGGCGGCCAGCACGACCTCTACGCCGTGCCGGTTGAGCAGGCGGATCGCCGCCTCGTTGATGCCCGGCGCCAGCACGGATTGCGCGCAACCGGAGAGCAGCGCGACGCGCGCGCGGCGCGCGCCTTGCGCGGGGAAGACGCGCCGGCCGGCGAAGGCCGGATCGCCGGCGACGGGCGGCCCGGCGAGATCGAGCATCGCGGCGAGCCGCGGTCCCTGCGGCAGCTTGGCGACGAGTGCCCGAAAAGGCTTCGCGAGCGCGGCGAGGCGCAGCGCGACGCGCAGCCGCCGCGGATGGGGCAGTATCTTCGCCAGCGTCGCGCGCATCAGACGGTCGCCCGCCGGCCGCCGTCGCGTCTCCTCGATGTGGGCGCGCGCGTGGTCGACGAGGTGCATGTAATGCACGCCAGACGGGCAGGTCGTCATGCAGGACAGGCACGACAGGCAGCGGTCGACGTGCGTCGTCACCTCCTCGCCCGCGGGCTTGCCGCCCTCGAGCATGTCCTTGATGAGGTAGATGCGGCCGCGCGGGCTGTCGCGCTCGTCGCCGAGCAGGAGGTAGGTCGGGCAGGTCGCGGTGCAGAAGCCGCAATGTACGCACGAGCGCAGGATCTTCTCGGACGCAGCGACGCGCGGATCGGCGAGCTGCGCAAGGGTGAACTCAGTGCGCATCGCGCTCAGATCCCTTCGTGCATGCGACCGGGGTTGAACAGGCCGAGCGGATCGACCGCCGCCTTCACCCCGCGCACCAGCCGCTCGACCGCCGGCGCCATCGGCTGGAACG
>JAGWKJ010000055.1 GCA_028865375.1 Hyphomicrobiales bacterium
CTCGGGCGGCAGGTCGTCGTCGGGCGTCCGGGGCGGGCGGGAAGGCATGGGCAGGACATAGCGCAGTCGCGGGCCGCGGCAACAGCCGGGCGCGAACCCGGTCGCGCAGTCGACGTTAACCGGCCGTTTGCCATGGGCGGCTAACGTCGCGGGCGCGTCCGTCCGGCTGCGGACGCGATGCCCGGAGTGCGCGTGTCGAGCGTCGCCGCCCATCCCCCGATCGAAGGATCGCGGTCGCGTCCTTGGACGCGGCGGGCGGCCGCGTGGGCGCCCGTGCTGGCGTGCCTCGCCTTCGCGCTCGTGTTCCAGGCGTTGCGCGAGGCCAACAGCGACACGCCTTGGCTGATCGACGTGTGCAGGCGGATGCTGTCGGGCGAACGCCTCTACGTCGACGTGATCGAGACCAATCCGCCCGCCTCGGTGCTGCTCTACATGGCGCCCACCGCTTTCGCCCGGGCGCTCGGCGTCGACGCGGGCTTTCTCGTCCGCATGTCCGTCGTCGCCGGGGTGGCGGCCTCGCTCGCGCTCTGCGCCGCGATCCTGCGGCGCGCGCCGGCCGCGTTCCGCGAGGGTCCGGCGCTGCTGGCGGCGGCCGCCGCGGCGACGCTCGTGCTGCCGGCGCTGAGCTTCGACGAGCGCGACGACATCGCCCTCTACGCAGGCCTGCCCTTCCTCGCGGTGATGGCGGCGCGCGCGGCCGGTGCGGCGTCCTTTCCCACGGCCTCGATCCTGGCGGGGATCGGCGCGGGGGCGGCCGTATCGATCAAACCGACCTACGCGCTGATGTATCTCGCGCCCCTGCCCTTCGCGCTGTGGCGCGCCGGATGGCGGGCGGCGCTCGCCGATCTCGCGCCCTGGACGGGCGCCGCAACGTTCGGCCTCTACGTCGCGGCGGTCGGTCGCTACTTCCCGCACTATGCGTCCGACGTGCTGCCGGCGCTGCGCGAGGCCTATTTGCCGTGGCGCCGGCCGCTGGCGGGGCTTGTCGCCAACGGCTCGACCCTGTTCGCGGGGCTTGCGCTGTGCGTCGGCGCGCTGGCGTCGCGCGGGCGGCCCCGTCCCGCGACCGAGACCGTCGCGGCGCTGGGCGCGCTGGGCGCGACCGCGGCGATGATCGCGCAGGGCAAGGGCTGGCCCTACACCGGCTACGCGGGCGCCGCGCTGGCCGCGATCTCGGCCGGCCCGGCGCTGGCGGCGCATTGGCGGCTCGGCGCGCGTCGGTTCTCGCTGTCGCTGCTCGCGCTGGCCGCGCTGACGTTCGAGGGCGGCTTTTTCTGGTTCGATTCCAACGGCGCGACGCCGCCCTTGGCGGCCGCGATCCGCGCGCTGGGGCCGCACCCGACGATCATGTCGCTGAGCACCGACATCTCGATCGGCTTCCCGCTGGCGACCGAGAGCGGCGCGCGCTGGGTCGGCCGCGAGAACTCGTTCGTGATCGCGATGACGGCGCGCGCGCGCCTGATGGCGGATCCGAACCTTCCGCCCGACCTCGCCGCGCGGCTGCGCGGCTACGAGGCGCGCGACTATTCGATCGCGGCGCAGGACATCGCCTCGCGCAGGCCCGACGCCGTGCTCGCCGGCGACGCCGACTGGAAGGACGGCGAATGGGCCGCGCCGATGCCGGCGGTCGAGCGCGCGATGGAGGACTACGCGCCGGCCGCACACGCCGGCCGCGCGATCCTGTTCGTGCGAAAGCCGCGCTTGCGCGGCGCCTCGCGATGACCCGCCGCCTCAGCCGAGTTCGACGACGGCCCCGTCGCGCAGCGTGACGCGGCGGTCCATGCGCGAGGCGATGTCGAGGTTGTGGGTCGCCACCAGCGCGGCGAGCCCGCTCGCCCGCACCAGTTCGGCCAAGGTGGAAAAGACGTGCTCGGCGGTCTTGGGGTCGAGGTTCCCGGTCGGCTCGTCGGCCAGCAGCAGGCGCGGCGCGTTGGCCACCGCGCGCGCGATCGCCACCCGCTGCTGTTCGCCGCCCGACAGCTCGGCGGGCCTGTGGTCGGCGCGCGCGGCCAGCCCGAGATAGTCGAGCAACTGCCGCGCGCGCGACGTCGCCTCGCGCTTGGACAGGCCGCGGATCAGCTGGGGCATGGCGACGTTCTCGATCGCCGAGAACTCGGGCAGCAGGTGGTGGAACTGGTAGACGAAGCCGATCGTCTCGCGGCGCAGGCGCGTGCGGCCGCCGTCGTCCATCGCGCGCGTCGCGGCGCCGGCGACGAACACCTCGCCCTCGTCGGGCCGCTCCAGCAGGCCCGCGACGTGCAGCAGCGTCGACTTGCCGGCGCCCGACGGCGCCACCAGCGCCACCGACTGGCCGGGCGCGAGCGACAGCTCGGCGCCTTGCAGCACGACGAGCGCGCCGGCGCCCTCGCGGTAGCGCCGCGCGACGTTCTCGATCCTGAGCGCGGGAACCGTCATTCGTAGCGCAAGGCCTCCACGGGATCGAGCCGCGCCGCGCGCCACGACGGATAGAGCGTGGCCAGGAACGACAGCGCCAGCGCCAGCAGCGCGACCGCCGCCACGTCGCGCGGCTCCACGACGGAGGGCAGGTAGTTCAGCATGTAGACCTGCGAGGGAAACAGGTTGGCGCCGAAGGTCGCGTTGAGCCAGGCGCGGATCGCCTCGACGTGGGTGGCCACCATCAGGCCCACGACCAGCCCCGCCAGCGCGCCCGCCGCGCCGATCGAGGCGCCCGCCATCAGGAACACGCGCATGATCGCGCCGCGCGTCGCCCCCATCGTGCGCAGGATCGCGACGTCGCGGCCCTTCGCCTTGACCAGCATGATGAGGCTCGAGATCATGTTGAGCGCGGCGACCAGCACGATCAGCGACAGGATGAGGAACATCACGTTGCGCTCGATCGTCAGCGCGTCGAAGAACACGCCGTTGACCTCGCGCCAATCCGTCATCAGCAGCGGCCGGCCGACGGCCTCGCGGATGCGCTGGCGCATGGCGTCGATGGCGTCGGGATCGTCGACGTAGACCTCGATCACGCTCGCTTGGCCTTCCTTGTCGAAGAAGGCCTGGGCCAGCCCCAGGGGCATGAACACGAAGGCGTCGTCGAAGGTCGGCGTGCCGACCTCGAAGATCGCCTTGACCGGGAAGCCCTTCACGCGCGGGGCGACGCCGAACGGCGTCTGGTCGCCGTTGGGGGTGAGGATCTTGATGGTGTCGCCCACCCGCAGCGCGAGCTTCTCGGCGAGCTTCGAGCCTATGGCGACGCCCTCGCCGGCGTCGAAGCCCTTCAAGTCGCCGAGCTTCACGTAGGGTCCGAGGATCGGCGTCACGTCGGCCTCGCGCACGCCGCGCACCAGCGCGAACGAGGCGCCCGACGGCGTCGAGGCCAGTCCCTGCCCCTCGACGCTGGGCAGCACGCGCTTCACGCCCGGCACCGCGGCCACCGTCTTCGACAGCGCGTCGTAATCGGTCATCGGCCCGGTCGCCGATTGCAGGTAGATCTGGCCGTTGACGCCGACGATCTTCTGGAACAGGTCGCGCCGGAAGCCGTTCATCACGCTCATCACGATGATGAGCGCGGCCACGCCCACCAGGATGCCCACGAACGAGAAGCCGGCGGTGGCGGAGATGAAGCCCTGCTTGCGCCGCGCCCGCAAGTACCGGAACGCCAGCATCCGCTCGAAGCGCGAGAACGGCCCCGGCGCGCGCGGCGCCGGTTCGGCCGGCGCGGCGAGCGTCGGTTCGAGCGCCTTCGCCGCGTCGCTCACGCCCCGCCCTCGCCCGGCGCGACGAACCTCAATGGTCGGCCCTCAGCCGCGCGACGACGGCGTCCACGGGCAGCGATTCCTTGGCGCCGGTGCGGCGATCCTTCACTTCGACCTTGCCCTCGGCGATGCCCTTGGGGCCGACGATCACGTGGGTCGGCAAGCCGATCAAGTCCATGGTCGCGAACTTGGCGCCGGGCCGCTCGTCGCGGTCGTCCAGCAGCGTGTCGAAGCCGGCCGCCGCCAACTCGCGTTCGAGCCTGGCGCAGGCTTCGCCGGTCGCGCCGTCGCCGGGCCGAAGATCGATCAGGCCGACGTCGAAGGGCGCGATCGCCTTGGGCCACACGATGCCGGCCTCGTCATGGGAGGCCTCGATGGCGGCGGCGACGACGCGGCTGGGCCCGATGCCGTAGCTGCCGCCGTGGACCGGCGTCTCCTTGCCGTCGGGGCCGGTCACGGTCGCCTTCATCGGCTCGGAATATTTGGTCCCGAAGTAGAAAATATGGCCGACCTCGATGCCGCGCGCCGACACCCGGTCGGCCTCGGGGATCGCCTCGAACGCCGCCTTGTCGTGCATCTCCGAGGTCGCCGCGTAGAGCGAGGTCCAGCGCTTCATCAGGTCGCGCATGGCGACGGGATCGTCGAACGCCACGTCCTCGCCGGGGGTGGGCAGGTCGAGATAGGCGCGGTGGCAGAACACTTCGCTCTCGCCGGTCGAGGCCAGGATCAGGAACTCGTGGCTGAGATCCCCGCCGATCGGCCCGGTGTCGGCGCGCATCGGGATCGCCTTCAGCCCGAGCCGCGCGAACGTGCGCAGGTAGGACGCGAACATCTTGGCGTAGGAATGTTCCGCGCCCGCGCGGTCGAGGTCGAATGAATAGGCGTCCTTCATCAGGAACTCGCGGCCGCGCATCACGCCGAAGCGGGGCCGCACCTCGTCGCGGAACTTCCACTGGATGTGGTACAGGTTGAGCGGCAGGTCGCGGTAGCTCTTCACGGCCGACCGGAAGATGCCGGTGACCATCTCCTCGTTGGTGGGTCCATAGAGGATGTCGCGCTCGTGGCGGTCCTTGATGCGCAGCATCTCCTTGCCGTAGGCCTCGTAGCGGCCCGACTCGCGCCACAGGTCGGCGGGTTGCAGCGTGGGCATCAGGATTTCGATCGCGCCGGCGCGGTCCTGCTCTTCGCGCACGATCTTGCTCACCTTGTCGAGCGTCCGCAGGCCCAAGGGCAACCACGAATAGATCCCTGCCGCTTCCTGGCGGATCATGCCGGCGCGCAACATCAGTCGGTGGGAGGCGATCTCCGCCTCCTTGGGATTGTCGCGCAGGATCGGCAGGAAATATCGGGACAGTCGCATCGCAGGGAACCCGGCGCCCGGATTCGGGCATGTCGCGCGCAGTTGCACCGAATCCCCGCGGCTTGACAAGGATCGCCGGCACGGGCGTTCCGCGGCGGCCCGTCCGGCCCCGATCCTACGCCCCGAACCGCTTCTTCACGCGCTCGGCCGCTTCGGGCGCGACGCGCACGGTGAAGCGGCGGGCGCCGCTGTCGTCGGGCGCGCCCACCGCGAGCACCTCGGCGTTCTCGTGCAGCCACGGCCGGCCGGCGCCGTCGGTGGCGGCGACCTCGACGTCGAGCGTCACGCGGCCCACCGCGAGGCGCCGCTCGATGCGTGCGCGCAGGGCGTCCAGCCCGGCGCCGGTGGCGGCCGACACGAGGACCGCGCCACCGCCTTCGTCGGCCAGCGACGCCGCGCGTTCGGCCAGCCGCGCGGCGGCTTCGCCGTCGAGCAGGTCGGCCTTGTTCCAGACTTCGACCATGCGCGGATCGTTTTCGCCGATGCCGAGTTCGGCCAGGATCTTGCGCACGTCGTCCGCCTGGGCCGCGCCGTCGGCATGCGCCATGTCGCGCACGTGCAGGATGACGTCGGCGGCCGTCACCTCTTCCAAGGTCGCGCGGAAGGCGGAGACGAGCATGGTGGGGAGATCCGACACGAAGCCGACCGTGTCGGACAGGATGATCGTGCCGCCATGCGGCAGGCGCATCCGGCGCAAGGTCGGATCGAGCGTGGCGAACAGCATGTCGCGCGCGAGCGCCGAGGCACCGGTAAGCGCATTGAACAGCGTCGACTTGCCGGCGTTGGTGTAGCCCACCAGCGCCACCACGGGGAACGGCGCGTCGCGTCGCGGCTTGCGATGCAGCGCACGCGTGCGCTTCACGTCCTCGAGCTCGCGCGTCAGGCGCACGATGCGCTCGGAGATCAGCCGGCGGTCGGTCTCGATCTGCGATTCGCCCGGGCCGCCGAGGAAGCCGAAGCCGCCGCGCTGGCGCTCGAGATGGGTCCACGAGCGCACGAGGCGCGACTTCTGGTAGGCGAGATGGGCGAGCTCGACCTGCAGCGCGCCCTCGCGCGTGCGGGCGCGCCGGCCGAAAATTTCGAGGATCAGCCCGGTGCGGTCGATGACCTTGGCGCCGAACGCCTTTTCGAGGTTGCGCTGCTGCACCGGCGAGAGCGCGCAATCCATCGTCACGAGGCCGACCTCGGCCTCCTTGGCGCGGACCGCGATCTCCTCCACCTTGCCCTTGCCCAGATAGGTCGCCGGGCGCAGCTCGGAGAGCGGCGCGACGATCTCCTCGACGACGTCGAGGTCGATGGCGCGCGCCAACCCGGCCGCTTCTTCGAGGCGGGCGGCGGACGTGCGGGGATTGTCGTCGCCGCGCGCGAGATACGGCCCCACGACGAAGGCGCGGGTGGACGAGGCGACCGCGCGTTCGCGCGCGTCGTCGCCGCCGGTCGGCGTCAGTTCTTCCAAGCGTTCTCCTCGCCCGCGGTCACTCCGCGGGGTCGTCCGGCGGTTCGAACAACTGGACGGGCGCGCCGGGCATGATGGTCGATATGGCGTGCTTATAGACCAATTGCGAGTGCCCGTCGCGCCGCAGCAACAGGCAGAAATTGTCGAACCAAGTGACGATACCCTGGAGCTTGACGCCGTTCACGAGGAAGATCGTGAGCGGAACCTTGTTCTTGCGGAGATGATTGAGAAACGTGTCCTGGAGGTTTTGGGTCTTGTCGGCCGCCATTCGCTGCCCTTCCTGTCCCGCGTGTGCGCCGCGGTTCGTTCCGGCGCCGTGTTTTGGGACGGCGATCCGGCGGCACATTAGAATGCTTCTTCGCGCCCGCGTCAAAGGCGCCTCGCGCGGAGCGGCCATGCGCGGGGGGGCGGCTTGGCCGGAGCGCGGCGATGCCGCCATGGCCGGCACATCGAGCGAATAAATATAATTTATATTATTTTCATGACACAAATTGTTGAATACAAATGGTCGCAAAAAAACAATGTCTTTTTATTCACAGTTAATTCGTTCAATTTATTCTGAAATAATCACGTCGACCATAGAGATGTATTTTTGTCGAGGCCAGAGAATATTCAGTGTCGAAGGCGTTTGATGTCGTCCGGTGGAACCAGCAAGAACAATCGGTCGCGCCCCGCTAAATCGATGTTCGTGGCCGGACCGTCGATGGCGTCGATCAAGCCGATCCCCGCAAAACTTCATCGGTGGTCGCGTTAGCGCGCATAGACCGCGCGTCGTCGGTCCGCTTGGATGAGACGCTACGGCCATCATGTGCGCGAACCGAAGCGGTGTTAGCGTCGCTTCCGGAACCGGGACCGCCGCATGTCCGACGCCGCAGCAATCGGAAAGGTCGCTGAAACGCGCAAGACGCGCGCCTTCGTTTCCTACTCGCGCAAGGATTCCGCGGCGGCGGACCACATCGCGTCGGGCTTGCGCGACCTCGGCTTCGATGCCGCGCTCGACAAGACCGATATCGCGCCCGGCGAGCCTTGGAAGGAGCGCATCGGCGCCCTGATCGCGGCGGCCGATGGCGTTGCGTTCGTGCTGAGCCCCGCGTCCGCGGCGTCGGAAATCTGCGGTTGGGAACTCGGCGAGGCGCTCCGGCTCAACAAGCGCGTCGTGCCCTTCGTCGTCCACCGGGTCCCGGACGCCGATGCGCCGGGCGCGATAGCACGGCTGAACTACGTGTTCGGCGACGCGCCGGAGCGTTTCGAAGCCGCGTTGAAGGCGCTCGCCGACGCCCTGTCCACCGACATCGGATGGATACGCGAACACACGCGTTTCGCCGAACTCGCCAGGCGCTGGGACGATGGCGGCCGCGGCGGCGCGCGCGCCCTGCGCGGGGCCGACCTCGACGCGGCGGAACGCTGGCTGGCCGGCCGGCCGGAAGGCGCGCCGCCGCCCACCGATCTCCAGCGCGACTTCGTGGCCGCGAGCCGGCGCGCCGCGACGACGCGACTGCGGGCTTGGATCGCGGGATCGCTCGCCGTCGCGGCGATCGCGGTCGGGCTGTCGATCTTCGCCTACCTCCAGCGAAACGAAGCGGTTCGCCAGGCCGGGATCGCGGTCGCGGCGACGACGGAAGCGGTGCGACAGCGCGACGCCGCCGACGTCGCCCGCAAGGAGGCCGTCGCGCAGCGCAACGAAGCGATCCGACAGCGCGACCGCGCCGACCGCGATCTAACCGCCGCGATCGGCACGGCGCAGGACACGGTCGGGAAGCTGGCGATCGCGTTTCGCGGCGCCGCCGGCATGCGTGTGTCGGTGTTGGAGGCGTTGCTGACCGGCGCGGAAGGACTGCTCGAACGCCTGGCCGCGCTCAATGACGCGACGCCGGCGCTGGGCATGGGCCGGGCGAACGCCTTGGCGATGGTGGCGCAGACGCTCGCCCGCGCTGGCTCGAAAAAGGCGCCGGAGACCGCCAAGGTCGCGTTGACGCTGGCATCCAAGGCCGTCGTCGAGGCGCCGTCCGACCCCGATGCTCGGCATGCCCGCGGCTTCGCCGAAGAAGTCGAGGCGGAGGTCGATCCCGGCCTGTCCGACGACGCGAGGCTCGCATTCGCCGATCGCGCGGCGGAGGACTACCGCGCTTGCGCCTCGTCGTCCGCGCCCATCGGCCCTCAGTGCCTCGCCGACGAGGTCAACGCTCTCGGTTGGAAAGGCAATTACTTGGCGGGCCGCGGCCGCTTCCAGGAGGCCTCGGTCGTCTATGGAGCCGCGGCGGAAGTCGCCCGCGAGGGAACCGCCGGAACCGCCGATCCCAAGGTCAAGGCGACGATGGAACGCGAGGCGGCGGAGATCGGCCTTCAAAACGCCGTCGCGCTGCAAAAGCTCGGACGGCTCGACGACGCGCTGAAATCCTATGGGGAAGCCATCGCTTATTTCGAAGGACAAGGTTCTGCGCAAGTCGACAACGACGTGCGGATCGCGCTCGGCAACGCCTATAACGGCGCAGCGGCGACCATGCTCGCCAAGGCCGGCGGCCAGCGCCTCGACCGAGCGACGGCGACGCCGATTCTCGCGCTTCTATTCAAGGCGCGCGACATGATCCTCCCGATCGTCAGGAACGATCCGGGGAACCTTTATTGGGCGCGCAACTTGGTGATCGTGGACTCGAATGTCGCGGCCATCGACGAGCGGATCGGCGACGTCGCGGACGCCCGACGCTTCGACGCCGAAGCGGCGGCCATATCGCGGAACATCAAGGCGGCCGGCGGCTGATCCTTGGATGGCGCCGCGCGTCGACGCTCCGCGGTCCGATGACCGCCCCACTGTTGCCCCGATGCAACATCCCCGGAACATCGCACTTGGATCGTCGCCCGACCGCCACGGAGCCGCTATTGCGCCATAAACCACGCGCCTAAAGTCATCTTGCACAAGGTGTTTCCCTGCCTAGGCTCGGCAGGCGCCGTGTGGCGATCAAGCGGCCCGGTCGGGCCGCCAAGGCGGCTGCATCGTCCGAGGGGCCCGGACGACGTGGGTGGGGCGGGGCTCGGCGTAGGGACGGTCAGGGCATGGACGCGCGCGTTTTCGACAAGAAGAAGCTTCCCAGCCGCCATGTCACCGAGGGGCCGGCGCGTGCGCCGCACCGTTCTTACCTCTACGCGATGGGGCTTACGCGCGAGCAGATTCACCAGCCGCTGGTGGGCGTCGCCTCCTGCTGGAACGAAGCCGCCCCCTGCAACATCTCGCTGATGCGCCAGGCGCAGGCGGTCAAGAAGGGCGTGGCGGCCGCCAACGGCACGCCGCGCGAGTTCTGCACCATCACCGTCACGGACGGCATCGCGATGGGCCACCAGGGCATGAAGGCCTCGCTGGTGTCGCGCGAAGTGATCGCCGATTCCGTCGAGCTGACGATGCGCGGCCATTGCTATGACGCACTGGTGGGGCTGGCGGGCTGCGACAAGTCCCTGCCGGGCATGATGATGGCCATGGTTCGCCTCAACGTGCCCTCAATCTTCATCTATGGCGGTTCGATCCTGCCGGGCTCCTTCCGCGGCCAGCCCGTCACCGTGCAGGACCTGTTCGAGGCCGTGGGCAAGCATTCGGTCGGCGCGATGTCGAACGAGGATCTCGACGAACTGGAAACCGTCGCCTGCCCATCGGCCGGCGCCTGCGGCGCGCAGTTCACCGCCAACACGATGGCGACGATCTCCGAGGCCATCGGTCTGGCGCTGCCCTATTCGTCCGGCGCTCCGGCACCCTACGAGATGCGCGACAAGTTCTGCATGCTCGCCGGCGAGATGATCATGGATCTGATCGTCAAGAATATCCGACCGCGCGATATCGTCACCCGCAAGGCGCTCGAGAACGCCGCGGCCGTCGTCGCCGCCACCGGCGGCTCGACCAATGCGGCGCTGCATCTGCCGGCGATCGCGCACGAATGCGGCATCGAGTTCACGCTGTTCGACGTCGCCGAGGTCTTCAAAAAGACACCATATATCGCGGATTTGAAACCGGGCGGCCGTTATGTCGCCAAGGACATGTTCGAGGCTGGCGGCGTGCCGCTCCTCATGAAAACCCTGCTCGACAACGGCTTCCTGCACGGCGACTGCCTCACCGTGACCGGCCGCACGATCGCCGAGAACCTCAAGAACGTGAAGTGGAACCCGGACCAGGACGTCGTTCGTCCGGCCGACAAGCCGCTGCTCGTCACCGGCGGCGTCGTCGGCCTGAAGGGCAACCTTGCGCCCGAGGGCGGCATCG
>JAGWKJ010000366.1 GCA_028865375.1 Hyphomicrobiales bacterium
TCCCATTCGAGCACGGCCCAGCCCGCGTAGCCGTATTGCGTGAGCTTGGAGAAGATCGAGCGGAAGTCGACCTGCCCGTCGCCCAGCGAGCGGAACCGTCCCGCGCGCTCCGCCCAGGGCGCATAGCCCGAATAGACGCCCTGCCGGCCGGTCGGGTTGAATTCGGCGTCCTTGACGTGGAACGCCTTGATGCGCTCGCGGTAGATGTCGACGAACGCGCGATAGTCCAACTGTTGCAGCACGAAATGCGACGGATCGTACAGGATGTTGCAGCGACGATGGCCCTTCGTCGCCTCGAGGAAGCGCTCGAACGTCGCGCCGTCGAACAGGTCCTCCCCCGGATGGATCTCGTAGCAAAGGTCGACGCCCGCCTCGTCGAACGCGTCGAGGATCGGCGTCCAGCGACGCGCCAGTTCCTCGAAGGCGGCTTCCACCAGTCCCGCCGCGCGCTGCGGCCACGGATAGACGAAGGGCCAGGCGAGCGAGCCCGAGAAAGTCGCGTGCGCCGCCAGGCCGAGGCGGCGCGACGCCTTGGCGGCGTCCATGAGCTGGCGTGTCGCCCACGCCTGGCGTTCGTTCGGCCTGCCGCGCGCTTGCGCCGGCGCGAACACGTCGAAAGCGTCGTCATAGGCCGGGTTCACCGCGACGAGCTGGCCTTGTAGGTGGGTCGAGAGTTCGGAGATCGCGAGGCCGTGGCGCGCCGCCGTGCCGGCGAGGTCGTCGCAATAGGCCTGCGATTCCGCCGCCTTCGCGAGGTCGAACAGGCGGCCGTCCCAGCTGGGGATCTGCACGCCGCGATAGCCGAGCCCCGCCGCCCATCCGCAGATCGCGTCGAACGAATTGAAGGGCGCCGCGTCGCCGGCGAATTGCGCGAGAAAGATCGCAGGTCCCTTCATCCGCGTCGGCATGTCGATGCTCCGGTCCCGCGGCCGCCCGGCCGCATCGACAGATTGGACCGGCGGGGCAGGCGCGGCAATCGCCGCGCGCGGCTCAGCCCCGGTTGAGGATCCAGATCGCGGCATTGAGGGCGGTGGCGAAGGCGATCCACGCCGCATAGGGGACCAACAGCAAGGCGGCGGCCCGGTCGAGGCGCGCGAAAGCCGCGATCGTCGCCAGCACGGCCGCGTCGAGCGCCAAGATCACGACGAGGCCGAACCCGGGGCTATGCCCGCCGAAGAACGCGAACGACCAAGCGGCGTTCAAGACGAGCTGGAAGGCGAAAGCGGCGATGGCCGCGCGCGTCGGCCCGATCCGAAGCACGCGCCAAGCCGCCACCATCATTGCGAGATAAAGCACGGTCCAGACCGGCCCGAACAGCCAGTTCGGTGGGTTGAAGCCCGGCTTGACGAGGCCCGCGTACCAAGGCGCGAGATTGGGGATGGTGGCGAAGTTGCCGGCCGCCGCCGCCAGCACGACCGGAATTGCGGCCGCTGCGCCCGCCGCCGAGTTCGGCCAAGGCCGCAATTCCGAAATCGCCATTCCCGTTCCTTCGTTGCGCCGGCGGGTTCGGCGATCCTACCATGGTCGCCGATCCTGCGCCCTCACCGCATCTGGAACAGTTCCTGGTGGAAGTCGTCGCGGTGCAGGCCCGCGCCCACGAGGTCGCGCTTGAGGGCGGCGGCGAGGCCGTTGGGCCCGCAATACCAGACGCTGGCGTCCTTCCAGTCGGGCGCGGCCTCGCGCAGGCCGGCGCCGTCGAAGCGCGGGCCCTGGCCGGAGACGGAGAGGTGCAGGCGCACGCCCGCCGCCTGCGCGTCGGCGCGCATCTTGGCGAGCGCGACCTCCGAGACGTCGGTGGTGACGTGGAACAGGTCCACGCGCGTGTCCTCGGGCCGGCCCGCGCGCTCGCGCATCTTGGCCACGAACGGCGTGATGCCGATGCCCGCGCCGACCCAGATCTGGCGCGCCTTGCCGTCGTCGAACGCGAAACGGCCGTACGGTCCCTCGACGCGCACGCGGCGGCCCGGCGCGAAATGGCCGCGCAGGCCCGACGTGTGGTCGCCGAGTTCCTTGGCGATGAAGCCGATGCGGCGCTTGGCCGGGTCCCACGCGGTGGCGATGGTGAAGGGATGCGCGCCCTCCTTCCAGTCGGTCGTGACGAAGGCGAACTGGCCGGCCTCGTGGCCCCGCCAGCCGCCGTCGACCTCGAGCTCGGTCTCCACCACGCGAAGCTCGGGATAGTAATTGCCGACGACGACCGTGCCCGTCGCCTGCCGGCGGAAGCCGAGGTGGC